>CAKZYH010000289.1 GCA_937884725.1 uncultured Paracoccaceae bacterium | reverse complement strand
GCCATGGCGAAGGCTTCGCTCATGGCGCAGGCGACGGTCATGCCGAAGAAATTGTTGATCAGCTTGATGGTGTGGCCGGAGCCGAGCGGGCCGAGGTGGAAGACGTTTTCACCCAAATCCTTCAGGACTGGCTCGGCGCGGGCAAAGTCCTCCGCTGCGCCGGCGGCCATGATGTTGAGAAGGCCGTCGACCGCGTGGGCGGGCGTCCGCCCTAGTGGTGCGTCCATGTAGCTTCCGCCGGCAGCGGTGACTTTCTCGCCGAGCATTTTTGTGGAGCCCGGGAGGGATGTGCCGAAATCGATGACGAGGGCGCCTGGCTTCATGCCGGCGATGATGCCGTCATCGCCCAGCATCCGGCTCTCGACGTGGGCCGAGGTGCCCATGCACATCATGACGATGTCGGAGGCTTCAGCGACCGCTTTGGCGGTGGTGACTTCGGTGGCGCCGCGGGCGACTGCCGCATCGACGCCAGTGCGGTTGCGGTTGGCGATGACGGTCAGCTGGTAGCCTTTGTCCTGCAGGCGGCCGACCATCGCCGAGCCCATCAGGCCAAGGCCAATGAAGCCAATGGTTGGTTTGTCGCTCATGAGCGTCCCTCAGCATTCTTTTGTTGCGGCATCTGCGCATACGCTGAAATTGCACACAATGGACAGTGCGAGGAGGCAGCTGTGCTGCGTGTGCCGTCAGCGCTGGGTCGCCGGGAGCGGGGCTAAGATGCCGTCCAAGGTGAGTTGGTCGCTCGCAGGCTTGGCCGCCTCCGTTTCGGGCCGCAAAAAGCCTTGCAGGGCGCTCAGAAGATCGGCTTCGGCGGGCGGCTTGTCCCACCGCAGGCGGGAAATGCGCGGGAAGCGCATGGCGACGCCTGATTTGTGGCGGGTGGAGGTTTGCAAGCCCTCGAAAGCCACCTCGAACACCAAGCCCTCGTCTGGCTCGTGCACCACCTCGCGCACGGGGCCGAAGCGGGCGGTGGTGTTGTTGCGGACGAACTTGTCGATTTGTTTCAGCTCCTCGTCGGTGAAGCCGAAATACGCCTTTCCGACCGGCACCAACTCACCGTCTGCCGGTCCCGTGCCGGTCCAGACTCCAAAAGTGTAGTCGGAGTAGAAGGAGGAGCGTTTGCCCGAGCCCCGCTGGGCGTACATGAGGACGGCGTCGACGATCATGGGATCGCGCTTCCACTTGAACCAAGGCCCTTTGGGGCGGCCGGGCACGTATGTGCTGTCGCGCCGTTTGAGCATCAGCCCCTCGACAGCCGCGGCGTCATCGCCCGCGCCCGCAGAGGCTGGGTCGAGGCGGGCGGCGGCGATGTCGTCCCAGCTTGTGAAGGCGACCGGCGGGGAGACGTCGAACATGGCGCCTAAGGTTGGCGCGAGCGCGTCGAGGCGTTGGCGGCGGTCGGCGAAGGGAAGGGTGCGCAAATCCTCTCCGTTGTGGGCGAGAAGGTCGTAGAGGCGAACGCGGGGCGGGTAGTCGCGCAGCATTTTGGCCGAGACGTTTTTGCGGTTGAGCCGCTGCTGCAGCACGTTGAATGTCTGAATGGTTTCGCCGCGGACGATGAGAAGTTCCCCGTCGAGCGCGCCTTCGAAGTCCACCGCTTCGCACACGTCGGGGAAGGCGGCGGAGATATCCTCGCCCGTGCGGGAGTAGAGCCGGGTGATGAGGCGGCCGGCGTCATCGCGCCCGGCGGCGATTTGGATGCGGATGCCGTCCCACTTCCATTCCGCCGCGTAGTCTGCCGGATCGTAGGACTTGGTGAGTTCCTCATAGTCGGTGGGGGTGGCGAGCATGGGGGGGCGAAATGGGGCGGGGTCGAGCGTGCTGGGGCGCTCGCCGTCGCCATCCAGCCAGTCGAACAGGGGGATAAAGGGGGGCGCGAGGCCGTGCCACACCTCTTCGACTTCGTTGACCTCTACCGGTCCCAGCCGCGCCACAGCCGTTTTCGCCAATCGCGCGCTCACGCCCACGCGAAGCGCGCCAGTGATGAGCTTGAGGAGCGCCCAGCGGCCGACTTCGTCCAAGTTGTCGAGCCAATCGGCGAGCTGCGCTTGCAGGCCGGATTTGCCGATGGTGGAGAGGGTCCCAACGACCTCCGACAAAGGCGGGGCGCCGGGCGGGTTGTTGTGACCCATCATGCCTGCGGCGGGCCGGGGCTTTTGCGGCCACATCAGCGCGACGGTTTCGGAGAGGTCGCCTACGTAGTCGCGCGATAGGGCGAACAGGACTGGGTCGGCTCGCTCCGCAATCAGCGCGCGGATGAGGCCTGGCTTGGCGTTTTGAAACTCTAGCTCATCGGTGAGCGCGGCGAGCGCAAAGCCGCGTTCAGGGTCTGGCGTTGCGCGGAAGAACGCTTCCATCAGCGCCAGCTTGCCGTTGCGGCGCGGCTCGTAGGTCAGCCGGTCGAGGAGATTGGCGAAATCCTGCATCGCCCCTTGTGATTAGCGCCCCAGCCCGCCGCGGGGAGGGCTGGGCGTGCGCCTTTCGATTACTGCGCTGTCGGCTCCTCGGCCGTGTCGTCGCCCTCAGGCGCGGTTAGAATGCCGTCCATCTGGTCCACGATGGCGTCACGCTGGGCGCGCCATTGCTCTTCATCGCGGCGCAGTTGGGCGATCTCGTTCTGCAGCGCTGCCTTTTGGGCGCCGAGTTCGGATTGGATCGCGGCCAGTTGGCGCTGAAGCTGTTGGACTGTGCCGTTGTCCTTCGCGATTTGGACCTTCAGCGTGTCGCGCTCTTCGCTGAGGGCGTCCACCTCTTGCTGAATGCCCGTGAGGTCTTGCTCCAGCTCGGCAAGGTTTTTCTCTGCGGCCGCGCTGGCAGTTTCGGCGTCTTCACGCGCCGCGTTGAGCTCCTCGACCTCAGCGGTGACCTCAACCTTTTGCGCCTCGGCCGCTTCAATGTCGCTTCTCAGGCTCGCCAGGGTCTGCTGCTGGCCGGCGACTTCGCTGAGGAGGCCGACACGGTCAGAGGTGAGCGTGGCAACGGTGTCTTGCGCGGCCGCAATGTCGTTTTTCAGGGACGCCAGCGTGGCCTCGGCGGACTCGCGCTCGGTGGCGAGTTCGGCAAGACGCGTGTCGAAGGAGGCGAGATCCTCCGTAAGGCGCTCCTGTGCGTCCCGGCGTGCATTGTCGGCATCGTTTTGCGCTGCCTGCACTTGCGCCTGCGCGTCGCTGAGGTCTGCCCGTGCCTTGGTGAGTTCGGATTGCGCTTCGCTGATCGCAGACTGTGTTTCGATGAGCTCTGCCTGCGCCGCGTCGTTGCGCGCCGTGGCGTCGGCCTGTGCCGCTTCCAGCGCGGCGACGCCCTCTTGCAGCTCGGTTTGCCGCAGCTCCGCCGCCTCAGCGCGCTCCGTGTTCCGCGCGATGCCGTCGGTCAGCACCTGCTGTTCGGCCGTCAGTTGTTCGACGACGGTTTGCAGCCCGTCGCGCTCCGCGGTGGCGGCTTCGATCGCCGATTTCACGGCCTCCAGGTCGCCGCCGGCCGACCTCAGCGCCTCCAGATCGCTCATGAGGCTGGCTTGTTCGGTGTCTGCCGTGTCCCGCGTCTCAGTCAAGGCCGCGCTGAGCCGCTCGTTTTCCTGAAACACATAGACTGACGCCGCCAGCGACCCCGCCGTGACCAGAACCATTACCAATGTGAGTGGACGCACGGCCATGATCGCTCCCTTTGTTGGCGTCACTCCTATGGCGGGCCGAGGAGGCCTTGTCGACCGCCAAACGGCCATCCAACGAAGCGTTGATCGCACCGGCTGGCTGATTGGCGGGGTCGCGCTGGTGCGCCGCGATTGGCTTGCCAAACCCTTGGCTTACATTGGGTTGGTGCAACACCATCTTCCCACCGCTGCTGCCGACGCGCCGTCGCTTCCCGAACCGTTCGCCGGCTGGTTTGCCGGTCGCGGCTGGTCGCCTCGCGCCCACCAGCTGGAGCTGATCGAAAAGGCGGAGGCGGGCCGGTCGACGCTGTTGATTGCGCCGACGGGGGCGGGGAAGACGTTGGCCGGCTTCTTGCCGAGCTTGATTGAGCTGAACGCCCAAAACACACGCCGAAACAGCCCGTTACGTGATGGGCCACACACGCTTTACATCTCGCCGCTGAAGGCCCTGGCGGTGGATATTGCGCGCAATCTTGAGGCGCCGATTAGCGAGATGGGCCTTCCCATTACGATGGAGACCCGCACCGGCGACACCCCCCAGAACCGGCGCAAGCGGCAAAAGGAGAACCCGCCCGACATTTTGCTGACCACGTCGGAGCAGGTGGCCCTGTTGGTGAGCCAACCGGACGCGGGCCGCTTTTTCTCCGAACTCAAGGTCATCATTGTCGATGAGCTGCACTCCATTGTGACGTCGAAGCGCGGCGACCTTTTGGCGCTCGGGATCGCGCGGCTGCGCCAACATGCGCCGGGCCTGCGCCTTGTTGGTCTGTCTGCTACCGTGGCGGAGCCTGAAGAGTTGCGCGGCTGGTTGGCTGCGCAACCGGGCGGTGAGGGGCGCTCGCTTGCCGATCTCATTGTGGTGAAGGGCGGGGCGAAGCCTGACGTGTCGATCCTGAAGTCTGAGGCGAGGGTACCTTGGGCCGGGCACATGACGCGGTGGGCGCTGCCCGATGTTTATGAGCTGATCAAAAGCCACGGCACCAGCCTCGTGTTCGTGAACACGCGCAGTCAGGCTGAGCTTTTGTTTCACGAACTGTGGCGCATGAATGAGGACACGCTGCCGATTGCGCTGCACCATGGCTCGCTCGACCGGGGTCAGCGCCGCAAGGTGGAGGCCGCCATGGCCGCGAACCAGCTGCGTGCGGTGGTGTGCACCTCAACGCTCGATCTGGGGATCGACTGGGGGGATGTGGACCTTGTGATCCACGTGGGCGCTCCGAAGGGGGCCTCGCGTCTCGCCCAGCGGATCGGCCGGGCCAACCACCGTATGGATGAGCCGTCGAAGGCGGTGCTTGTCCCCTCCAACCGGTTCGAGGTGATGGAGTGCCAGGCGGCGCTCGATGCGTCGTATCTTGGCCATCAAGACACGCCGCCGATCCGCGATGGCGGGCTCGATGTGCTGGCCCAGCACGTTCTGGGGATGGCGGTTGCTGCGCCGTTCGATGCTCTCGCGCTCTACGATGAGATCGTGTCGGCGTATCCCTACCGCACGCTGGATTGGGAAACGTTTGAGCGTGTGATCGATTTTGTGGCGACTGGCGGCTACGCTCTGCGCGCCTACGACCGGTTCGCCAAGATCCGTCGCCGCAAGGATGGGCTGTGGCGCATCACCCACCCCACGATTGCGCAGCAGTACCGGTTGAATGTCGGCACCATTGTGGAAGTGCCCAACCTTGTGGTGCGGCTTGTGTCCAAGCGCGGCGGTTCGCTGATGCGCGGCGGGCGGGCGCTCGGCCAGATCGAAGAGTACTTCCTGAATACGCTGACGCCGGGGGATACCTTTCTGTTTTCCGGCGATTGCCTGCGGTTTGAGGGCATTCGCGAGAACGAAGCGCTCGTCACCAAAAGCCAGACGAAGGAGCCGAAGATCCCGTACTATGGCGGCTCGAAGTTTCCGATGACCACCTACCTTGCCGAGGTGGTCCGCGGGATGTTGGCGAGCCCTGAACAGCGGGCCGCTCTGCCGACCCAGGTGCGCGAATGGGTGGAGCTGCAGGGCGAAAAATCCCGGCTACCGTCCCGTGACGAACTCCTCGTCGAAACCTTCCCCCGCGGGCGGCGGCACTACATCGTCGCCTACCCGTTCGAGGGGCGGCTCGCGCACCAGACGCTTGGGATGCTCCTCACACGGCGGCTGGAGCGGTGGCGACTGCGGCCGATGGGGTACGTTGCGAGCGACTACGCGCTCGCGGTCTGGGGGCTTGGTGACTATTCCGAGGCGTTCGCCGGCGGTGCTGGTGGCCGGACGATGGATGAGCTTTTCGCCGAGGACCTTCTCGGCGACGATCTCGACGAGTGGCTTGCGCAGTCCATCCTGATGAAGCGCACCTTTCGCGCGTGTGCCGAAATCGCCCAGCTGATCGAGCGGCGGCACCCAGGCAAGGAGAAAACAGGCCGTCAGGTGACTGTCTCCACCGACCTTGTGTACGACGTTCTGCGAAGCCACGAGCCTGACCACATCTTGCTGCGTGCCACTTGGGCCGATGCTGCGACCGGCCTCCTCGATATCCGTCGGCTTGGACAAATGCTGGGGCGGGTCCGCTCCTCCATCATCCATCAGCCGCTGAACAAAATCTCGCCGCTCGCGGTGCCGATCATGTTGGAGGTCGGGAAGGAGATCGTCCAAGGCGAAGCGTCAGAATCGCTCCTTGCCGAAGCTACCGATGACCTCGTGCGCGAAGCGATGGGGGATGCGATGGTGGAAGGGGTCGGGGTGGGGCGCGGCTGAGGCTGGCTCGGGAACCCACCAAGGAACAGGGGCGCCTGTCCCTCGAAGCCATCCGTCGCTGACTGTCGCCCTGAGCGAACGACCAACACGACGCAAGGCACGCTGCGCTCTTCGGCCTTGCATCGCGCCGGCCATCCGCTCTTTTCGGGCGCCAGCGACGGACGGCATAGGAACTGCGGTTTCCCGCAGTTCCCAAACAACAAGAGGAAGTGCGAAACATCGCACTTCCGAGGAACAGGCTGACGCGGGCGCTGTGCCTCTCAAGGCGAGGCGCGACGGCTGGGCTCATTGGCGGGGTGTGGGTGGTCAGGTATCGCGGAAGCCGCTCTTAACGTTATTCACGCAATTCACGGCGAATCACTGCAATGGTGTCTAAGGTGTTAAAGTTCATGCAACGTTCTGTGAGTTAAGGATGCTGCCCGAACCAAAACACCAGGACGGCCTCATGAGCCTCGACGATGCCGCCGGCTACGGCACAGCCGCCATGGGCCTGTTCACCCTGCCAGGACAACGCCGCGCGCCGCCCCCCATCGCCGGGAACCCGGAGCCGGTGGCTGCTCAGCTCGCCGGTATGGATGCCCTGCTTGATCCGACAGGCGCGCTCTACTGGCCGGCCTACAAAACGCTCATCGTATCGGACCTGCACCTGGAGACCGGGTCGTCCTACGCGCGGACCGGGCAGATGCTGCCGCCCTATGACACGGGCGTGACCCTCTCCCGTCTCGCCGACGCTGTCGAGCGTTTCGCGCCGGACCGGATTGTGTCGCTCGGCGACAGTTTTCACGACCCCTATGGCTTTGAGCGGCTGTGCGAGGCCGATGGCGGGCTGCTCGGCCAGCTCATGGACGGCGTTGAGTGGGTTTGGATCGCTGGCAACCACGATCATGAGAGCGCGCAAGCGCTTGGCGGCGTCGCAACCGAGGTGTTCTCGCTGGGGGGCGTCTCCTTTCGCCATATCCCGACCGACGGTGCGCTCGATCAGCCGGAGGTCGCTGGCCATCTCCATCCGGCGGCGCGCCTTGTTATTCGCGGCAAACCGCTAAAGCGGCGCTGCTTTGTGGGGTGCGCCATGCGCCTCATCATGCCCGCTTTTGGCTGCCTCACCCGCGGTTTGCCGCTCTCGGACCCAGCCTTTTCCGCGCTGTGGCCTGTGCCGCCCGCCCCGCGCGCGCACCTTATCAGCCGCGATCGCGTCTATTCAGTCTGACTGACACACTGGCACCCTGTGATCAGCGGGGATGCGCTGGGCGTGGCGCTTCCCCCGCAGCCTGGCGCGCGATACCCCGAAGCGCATAGCCAAAGGGGGCGCCTTGTGGACCGTCGACGAGACATCGAACGACCGAGCCCGCTGCCGCAGCACATCTTGTCGTCGACCCAGTTCGACCGCGGCTTCCTCGATTATCTCTACACCCTCACCACGACGATCCGGCGTTTCGACAAATCCCGCGAGGGCCTCGGCTATCTGCAGAGCCTGCTCCCCCACAAGCGGGCGATGCTCTATTTCACGCAGCCCTCCACCCGAACGTTCCTGTCGTTCCAGTCGGCCTGCCATGTCCTCGGCATCTCAGCGTCGGAAATTCGCGATGCCGCCACCTCGTCGGAGCGTAAGGGGGAGAGCGTCGAGGACTCGCTGCGCACGTTCTCCTCTTACGTGGATCTTATCATCATGCGCTCGCCCATTGCGGGGCTGTGCGAGCGCGTGGCGCAGCTCCTCGACGGGACGCCGCGGCCGGTGCCGATTGTGAATGCGGGGTCCGGCCCCGATGAGCATCCAACGCAGGCGCTGTTGGATATCTATACCTTGCGCCGTTCGCTCCGGCTGGGCGGTGGCATTGATGGCAAAACCATCTGCATGGTGGGTGATCTGAAGCGTGGGCGCACCGTGCGCTCGCTGGCGCGGCTTCTGACAAATTATGACGATGTGAGAATCGTGTTCGCCTCTCCGCCGGCGTTTCGGATCGCCGAAGATTTGCGCCACGACCTCTCCGTCTCGGGGCTGAAGTTTCACGAGACGGATGATTTTGAGGCGGCGATCGCTGATGCTGACGCGATCTATATGACGCGGATCCAAGACGAGTACGACGCAGTTGGTGCCGAGCCGGTCGACACCAGCCGGTTTCACCTCACGGCCGCGCATTTGCCCCGCCTGAAAACGGACGCTGTGATCATGCACCCGCTGCCCCGGCGCGATGAACTTGATGTCGCCATCGACGACGACCCTCGGGCAAAATATTGGCGTCAGGAGCGTAACGGAATGTGGGTGCGCGTAGCACTGCTCACGATGCTGTTTGGCGTCGACGACCGCGTTCAGTTGCCGGAGTTGTAGGCGGGTTCGCTCGGGGTGCGTGTCGCGACGGCCATCTTGCGCACCACCATCGGCATCGCGCCGGCGACCAGCTGCGCCGCGCCGCGGCCTGCCCGCGTGCATAGCGCACGTGACACAAATGTTGCGTTGCGCACGCGCGGGCCGACACGGCGCGCGAAATCGGCTTGAAAGGCTTGCGCCGAAACGCCCTCGGCGATGGCGGCGGCGACAGAACGACCCGAACTCAGCGCAATACCAATCCCCTCGCCGCAATAGGAGGGGATGACAGCCGCCTGATCGCCCACAAAGTATGCGCCGTTGGTGGAGCGGCGGACAAAGCCGTAGGGCACGCGGCCCACGGCGACGACCGGATCACTCGCGGTCCCCAGGGATGGCTCCAAGTGGGGGCTGCGACGCACAATCTCGTCGAACACCTTCTCGGGGCGGCCGCCGAGTGCTTTCAGCCGGTCCGCTGTCACGACAAGACAGACATTTGTCCGCCCGTCCTCAACCGGTTGGAGACCGCAGTAGCCATGGGGAAACAGCGCGAGCGTGACCCTTTTCCCGTCCTGAGCAGCACCGTAGCGCTTCAGTCCAACCAGGGGCTGCAAGCGCCGGGCGTGCCGTGGCATGCCGCGCAGATCGACCTTGCCGGTCGCCACCACGACCTCCGATGCACGCAAAAGGCCTCGCGAGGTCTCGACGGACCATGAGTGGCCTGTCGGCGCGATGCCTCTTGCCGGCATGCCCCTGCGCACTTCAACGCCAGCAGCCTCCGCCACTGAAAGCAGCGCCTGGTCGAGCCGTTCGCGTGTCAGAGATGCGGCGGGGAAAGGCAGTTTGATCGATCGACCAGGGTTGCGTCCATCGATCCGCACTTCGTTCACCGGCACCGCACCCAAACGCGCCACATCGATGCCCAGAGCCGCAAGTTCCCTTAGCGAGACGTTGCTCAAGAACTCGCCGCACACTTTAACGTGCGCGCCAACGGTTCGCTCCAAAAGCACAACCGGGACGTCGGCGCGCGCGAGATGGATCGCGGCGGCAGCGCCGGCGACACCTCCCCCAATGATGACAACGGGTTCAATCATGCCAACGGCTTAGACACATACGAAATGGCACCGGTATGGCGATTTCGACGTCTTCTGCGGGAATTCCCGCGGCGCTGAGAAGGCGGACCCAATCGCTTCGCCGGAACGCGCGGGCGAAAGAAACGGGCCCATCGTGCCGGACAAAGGGATGTTGAGCGGCGACTGTCGCGAGTGCTCCGAAGCCGACGGCGGCGAATTTGCTTCGGAAAAGATCGTTCACGAACCAACCCACTTTCGTCTGTGCTTCCATGCCAAGAATAAATTCCACCACCTCATCGTTGTCCAGGTGGTGCGTGAAAAGAGCGCTAATAATAACGTCGAATGGTTCAGCCTCGACGGCCAAATCTCTAGCGTCTGCGGTATGAAACGTCAGGTTAACCTTGCCATAAGCTGGCTCTGACGCCGCTTGCGCCACCGCAGTGGCGTGGGGGTTGAGGTCTGCGCCCACCAACTCCGCTGACAGGTTTTGGCGCTGAAGGGCGCGCGCGATGGCCCGAAGCGTATCGCCATAGCCTGAGCCCACGTCGAGCAGCCTCAGCGGGCGATCGATCCGGCGGGCCGCGGCGAGCGCGAACGCCACAGACGGTCGGTGACCGAGCGATACCACGTTCACGCGCGCCAAGCTTTTGACACATTCGCGAAAGGTTTGCTCGTCCACGTCCTCGCCGTCCATCCATTCGAGAAGGTCTGCCGGACGGGTGCGTTCTGAAAAATCGTGGCGCCACATCAGACGGCGACAAAGGTGAAGCCTTCGGCCGTGAGGCCGGGGCCAAATGCCATTCCGAGACCTGATGCGCCGGGCGGCGGATTGCGGCGCATCAATTCGGCCATCACGAACATGATGCTGGGCGAGGACATGTTGCCATACTGGCGCAGAACGGTCCGCGAGGCATCAAGATCGCTCTCCGGCCGCTGGAGGGCACGCCCGCAGGCATCCAAGATTGAGCGGCCGCCGGGGTGGATCGCCCACAGATCGATGCTCTGTCGCCCGTTGCCGGTCAGGTCGTCTACCGCGCCGGGCAGCGCATCACCGAGCACCTTTGGCACCTCGCCCGACAGGCGCATGTCAAAGCCCTGATCGCCGATGTGCCAGGTGATGAGATCGCGGGCGGCGGGCATCAGCGCGGTGCGAAAGCCGGTGAGTTCCACGCCGTGGGGTTCTGCGCTCACCAAGGCGGCCGATGCGCCATCGGCGAAGATCATGAACGACAGAAGGGTCTCTATGTCCGCCGTTTCTTGAAGGTGCAGCGAACAGAGCTCCACCGACACCACGAGCACCCGCGCGTTTTGGTCGGCGCGCACGATGGCGTCAGCGACGCGAAGGCCGTTGATCGCGGCGTAGCACCCCATGAAACCCACCATGGTGCGCTGCGTGGTGAGGGGGAGGCCGAGACGCTCCAGAAGCTGTAGGTCGACACCAGGGGCTGAAAATCCCGTGCAGGAGGTGACGACGAGGTGGCTTATGGCATCGTCCATGCCGTCCAGTTGATCCGCCGCTTTGCGCGCCAGCGTGCACGCCTCGCGATCGTAGATTTCCATACGGGTCGCCGTCGTCGGAAAGTTGCCGCGGGTGAAAACACCGGCGCGGTCGAGCTGGTCCTGGGGGCTGTTTTCATCGCGCGGTTCGATGACGGCGTAGCGCGTGTCGATGCCGGAGCGCTGGATCATCCGATCGACCAGCGGCCGCTCACGATCGCTCACCATCATCTTTGCGAAATTGCCAAAATGGCTGTGAATTTCGAACGCGGGCACTGCCGTCGTAACTTGGTTCAGGAACGCCCGTGACATGGCGCCATGTCACGTGATGCGCGAGGGACCTGCAAGGCACGAAACGTCGCGAATCGTTCAAATTTTAATCTGAGCTGCTCACGTGGAGCGGCGCTTAGTTGAGGTAGGCTGGATTGAGGCCCTGGGCGTCGGCATTCAGCGTCGTCAGCCGGTCCAGGAAGGTTTCGGCCCAAGCGCCCGCAGTGTTGGTCATCACCTTTTTGTGCATCAAATCAAAGCGATGCTGCCGTTCATCGAGCGGCATTCGGATCGCCCTGTGAAGCGCCTCGGCCAACTCGTCGATGGAGTAGGGGTTCACGATCAAGGCCTCGGTCATCTCTTCCGCGGCGCCGGCAAAGCGCGACAGGACGAGGACGCCGGGGTCTTCTGGATCCTGCGCGGCGATGTACTCCTTCGCCACAAGGTTCATACCGTCACGTAGCGGCGTCACGAGGCCGACGGCTGAGGCTCGGTAGATGCCCGCCAGCGAACGGCGCGGGAAGGAGCGGCTCATGAAGTTGATCGGCGTCCAATCAAGGTCAGAGAAGCGGCCGTTGATGCGGCCAGACAGCCCTTCCAGCGATTCTTGGATGTCCTTATAGGCGCGCACCTCGGAGCGAGACGGCGGCGCGATCTGCAGCAGTTCCACCTCGCCCTTGTGCTCTGGATACATCTGCAAAAGGCGCTCGAAGGCCATGAAGCGCTGTGGCAGCCCCTTGGAGTAATCGATACGGTCAACGCCGATGATTTGCTTGCGGTCGTCAAGCTCTGAGCGCACCAGGCTGAGGTTTTTGGAGCCTTCCTTAGTTTTATGGAAGCCAGCGAAGGCGTCAGCGTCGATCCCAATGGGGAACGCGTCGGCCACGACTTTTCGCCCAAGGGCATGGAGCGCTCCGTCCTCCCCACGCGTTCCGTTCGCCTCTTCGAGCACGTATCGCTCAAAGGCCGACAGGTGCGCTGCCGTTTGGAAGCCCAACAAGTCATAGGCTAGCATCGCCTTTACCATCGCTTGATGGTTTGGCAGAGCGGTGAGTATTTCTGGGACTGGAAAAGGGATGTGAAGGAAGAAGCCGATAGGATTATTCACGCCCGCCCGGCGAAGATAGTCGCCAAGAAGGAAAAAGTGGTAGTCGTGAACCCAGATGATGTCGTCTTTCTGGAGAAGCGGCACAAGGCGCGCGGCGAAACGCTCGTTGACCCTGCGATAACCTTCGGCGAGGCGGCGGTCGAAGTCGGTGAGGTCGAGGCGATAGTGCAGGGTTGGCCAGAGGGCTTTGTTGGCAAAGCCAGCGTAAAACTCGTCGTAGTCGACGCGGGCGACGTCGATGGTGGCAGTCGATACGTCATCGTCTTCAGCGAACTGCAGCTCGCCGAAGGTGCCGCTTTCGCTGACTGCACCTGACCAGCCGAACCAAAGGCCGCCGCGTTTTCGCAACACGTCCACCAGCGCCACAGCAAGGCCACCCGCTCGACCGGTGTCGTTCAACGGTCCCACACGGTTCGACACCACCACCAGACGGCTCATGGCCACGCTCCCTCCGCCGCCTTCGCTGGACGACATGTTTTGTCTTTTCCGATGGGGGTCTGACGCGGCCCTCCAGTTCGCAAAGCTAGAGGAGCGGCTGGCGGAGAAAATGCGTCGCGCCAGATCATTGCGCGAAACACCGTTCCAACAGTCGCTAGATTACCTTGTCCCAACGCCGCGATAGCCGGACCGCTCCGTTGATAATGCCCACCATCGAATAGGTTTGTGGGAAGTTTCCCCACAGTTGATTGGTTTTGGGGTCAACGTCTTCCGACAGGAGCCCGAGATGATTTCTGCAGCCTAACATGGTCTCATAGATTTCGCGGGCTTCTTCACGCCGTTCCATACGCGCAAGAGCGTCTAGATACCAGAATGTGCAGACGTTGAAGGCGACTTCGGGTCGGCCGAAGTCATCAGCTGCATCGTAGCGATAAAGGTGATTGCCGCGGCGCAAGGATTCACCGATTTTGTCGACGGTGGCCACGAAGCGGGGGTCAAGCGGTTCCAAGAAGCCGACTTCAGCCATCAGGAGGAGCGAGGCGTCCATGTCTTCTCCCCCAAAACTCTCCACGAACGCGCCGACCTTGGGGTTCCAGGCCTCTTCGCAAATGCGCGCATGCACCTCGTTGGCGCGGGCTCGCCAGTGTTTTGGGCTGAGGCCCAGCGAGTTGGCGACCTTTGCCAGCCGGTCGAGCGCCGCCCAGCACATGAGCGATGATGAGGTGTGAATGCGCGCCCGTGTGCGAAGCTCCCAGATGCCAGCGTCGGGCTGATCGTAGAGCATGAACGCGCGGTCGCCGATGACCTCCAGGTGTCGGAAGTCGTCGATGCTGCCCTGGCGAAGCAGGCGTTTGTCAAAGAACGCTTGCGCTGCGGCGAGGACGATGTTGCCGTAGACGTCGTGCTGGTGGTGCTCGTGGGCTTGGTTGCCGACGCGGACCGGCCCCATACCGTTGTAGCCCGGCAAATCAGCAAAACTTTCAATGAGATCGCTTTCCAGCCCAATGCCGAACACTGGCTGGATGTGGTCGCCCTTGGTGAGGGCGATGATGTCGCGAATGTAGCTGAGATAATTCTGCATCGTCTCAAGGTCGGACAATGCGTTGAGCGCCCGCACCACGAAAAATGCATCGCGAAGCCAACAGTAGCGATAGTCCCAGTTTCGCTCGCTGTAGGGGGCTTCCGGGATCGAGGTCGTGACCGCCGCGACGATGGCGCCTGTTTCTTCGAACGTGCAGAGTTTGAGGGTAATGGCGGCGCGGATGACGGCCTCTTGCCACTCCAGCGGCAAAGCCAGCCGGAGCGTCCAGCGCTTCCAATAATATTCTGTCTCTTCCTGAAACTCGCGCCCCAGTGTGCCCGGGCGGCCCGACAGCGATTCATCCGGCCCGATGAAAAGATTGAGTTCGCGGTTGAGGACGAAGAAGCTCTCGTCGCGGATAAAGGTTATCGGCGCGTCTGTTGTGACGCGCAACGCGGTCCCGTCCGTCACGAAGCGAATGTGGTTCGAGCCCGACGTGATCTCAGGCTTGACGCCGCCCCAGCCAAAGCGGGGCCGCAGCTTCATCGCGATGCGGGGTGTGCCGGCCAGTGGGCGGAGCCGCCGGACGATTTGCGCGGGCCGAAAGACTCGCCCGCGGGCTAAGAACCGAGGCGCAAAGTCTTCAATTTCGATGGCAGAGCCATCTGTGGCGATGAGGCGGGTGCGCAATATAGCTGTATTTTCAATATAATACTGCTCGGAATGGGAGTAGTCTTCCAACTCGATCGTGAAGGCGCCGTCGTCGGGCCGACCGTTGGATCCTAAAAGCGCGTGAAACACCGGATCGCCATCCGGCCGCGGCAGGCACCACCAGACGATGCGGCCCCGATCATCGATCAGCGCGGAAATCGAACAGTTCCCGATAATGCCGAGCGCCATGCTGCTCATGGGCGAGCCCCTTTAGAAAATGCGTCGAGGTAGGCGTGGACGGCGGCGACGTCGGGCACGCGGTGGAAGGCGCAGGACGGACCGTCGCCGACTTTGACGCCGAAGCCGCCAGCCGATTGGGCAGCACGCATGCCGTCCTCGTCGGTGGTGTCGTCGCCGATGAAAATGGGGGTGCGGTCCACAAAGGGCGGGTGGGTAAGGAAGGCGTCCACCGCCGCGCCTTTGTCAAACCCTGTTCCCTTCGCTTCGACGACCATTTTCCCATGGATCAGGTGGAGGTCGGGCAGATCAGCGGTGAACCCGGCCATGGCGGTCTTCACCTCGGTCTCCCTTGCCGGATCGGCGCGATAGTGGATCGCGAGACCGGCCCCCTTGTCTTCCATGGTGACGCCGCCGGTGAGGCCATCCCAGGCGCTCAAGCGTTGGCGCAGCTCGTCGATGGCGTCGGGCGGTGGTGCGAACTCAATGTCGGCGCCGGGTGCGCTGCGGCGCTCCAGCCCGTGCATCCCCGCCGCGGCCACCGGAAGCGCGAGAAAGTCGTCGATTTCCATGATCTTACGCCCAGACACGACTGCGAGCGCGCCGCCGGCCGCGGAAGAGGCCGCGCGGATGAGGTCGGGTAGGCCAGGCGCTACCGATACCCCGTCGGGCCGGTCGGCGATGTCTACCAAAGTGCCGTCAAAGTCGAGAAAAAGGGCCGCCCGCTCAGGAATTGGCAGTGCTGTCACAAGGCAGGGCCCATGGCGGTATCCAGCGCGGGTGGGATCGTTTCGCGACCATGCACTGACCCCCGTCACTGTCAACCGCCCGGAACGCCCTCCGACAGCCCAGGGTCAGCTTTGATTCGCTCGGGCGATTTGCACAGCGCGTTGATTTGGCAGACGTCGCACAAGGGGCGCCGCGCTTTGCAAACGTGCCGGCCGTGCAGAATGAGCCAGTGATGGGCGCCGCGCTTGAACCGCTCTGGCGTCACTTTTTCTAGCATTCGCTCCACGTCGTCGGGTGTTTTGCCCGGCGCGAGACCCAGCCGGTTGGCCACGCGGAAGATGTGGGTGTCCACCGCGATGGTCGGTTGGCCGAAGGCTTCGTTGAGCACCACGGAGGCGGTTTTGCGACCGACGCCGGGGAGTGATTGCAAGACATCGCGGTCTGCGGGGACTTCGCCGCCGTACTCGTCGACCAGAATTTGGGAGAGTTTGACGACGTTTTTGGCCTTCATGTTGAACAGGCCGAGCGATTTGATGTGTTCGCGCACGCCAGCTTCGCCAAGCGCCACCATGGCTTCTGGCGTGTCGGCTGCGGCGTAGAGCTTTGCAGTGGCTTTGTTGACGCCGGCGTCCGTCGCCTGGGCCGACAACACGACGGCGACCAGAAGCGTGTAGGGGCTGTGGTAGCTGAGTTCGGTTTGCGGATTGGGCAGGACCGCGGCCAGCCTTTCGTAGATCGCCTCAGTTTCGGCGCGGGTGTAACGGGGCCGTTTGAGGGGCGCGCGCTTGGCAAGTTCGGCACGGGTTGGCGCAGGCTTTACGGCCTTCGCGCGCGACTTCGTCGGTGCCGATGCCGGACGTGGTTTGACTGCCGTTTTTCTCAGCCTTGCCGCGTTGGATACCGCGGCGTCGTCTCCGGAATGCCGATCGCTCACTGCAAGAAGGTTTCCGCCCAGACCCGTTCAATGATCGGTGTCCACGAGGCGTGGGGTTCTTGCAAGGTGGGGGCAGCGACGCCTGGCGCGTTGTTCAGGGCTTCAGCGCCGGCGGTGGATAACGCGTCGGCTTTGATGACCGCGGGGTCGCCCCAGATTTCAGGGTCGGCTTTGCGCGCCTGCGCTTCAGGAGACAGCAGGAAGTTGGCGACCACGAACGCGCCGGCCTTGTCGGCTGCGTTGTGCGGCACGGCGACGAAGTGGACGTTGCCGAGCGTTCCGCCGTCGAAGGCGGCGACGCGGACCGATGGCGGCAAGAGGCCGGCGCGGATGGCCGCCTCACCGTCGGACGGGTTGTGGGTGAGCGCGAGGGCGATTTCGCCGTCAGCGAACAGGCGGCGCAAATCGGCGACCGAGCTGGGGAATGTGCCGCCGCGCCGCCACAGGTTCGGGTGCATTGCCTCAAGCACCGGCAGCATGTTGGCGCGGACCAGCGCTTCGCTGTCCTCGCCCGCGGGCTGGAGGAGCACGGATGGGTCGGGCACTGTGTCGAGGAGGACCTGTTTCAGGAACGATGTGCCGATGAAGTTGGGCGGGCGCGGGTAGGTGAAACGGCCGGGGTTCTCTTCGGCGAACTTTGCGAGTGCTGCCAGGGAGTTCGGCGGCTCAGTGCGCTCCTCGTCGTAGAGGAAGACGAGCTGTGCGCGGCCCCAGGGCGACTGCTGCCCGTCCACTGGGACGGCGAAATCGGTCAGAATCGCCGGGCCATATTGATCGAGGTCGACGAGCTCGCGGTTGGGCAGTGCCTCCGCCCACGCGCCGCCTTCCAGGAGGCCGTTTTCCTTCATGGCGACAAAGTTCTCGCCATTGATCCAGACGAGATCCACCGCGCCGCCTGTGGTCCGCCCTGCCGTTGTCTCGGCGAGAACGCGGGCGACCGCTTCTGCGGTATCGGCAAGCTTCACTTGGGTCAGCGTGACGCCGTAGCGCTCGCTCACGGTGTCACCGACCCAGGCGATGTAGTCGTTAATGTGGCTCTCGCCGCCCCAGGCATACCAGTGGACGTGCTGGCCGCGGGCGGCCTCTTCCACGGCCGACCAGTTGGACGGGTGGGGCGCGTCCTCGGCCGCTACGGGGAGCGTGAGGGCGATGAGGGCGGCCGCGAGGCGGCTAAGACTGGAAAGCATCTTCAAGAACGGCCGGTGTCAGGATTTGCGGGAGAACGCTCGCGTTGCCGTTGGCGTCGTAGTGGACATAGAGCGGCACGCCCGCCCGGCCGAACCCTTCCAGGAGCCGGCTGATCATCGGGTCGCGCCGGGTCCAGTCGGCGGTCAGCATGGTGGTTCCGGTGGTGGCGAGAAGCTCGTCGAACGCGTCGGAGGCGAAGATCACCTGCTCGTTCACCTTGCAGGTGATGCACCAGGCGGCGGTGACGTTGAGGAACACGGGCTGTCCGGCGGCTTGAAGCGCGCTCAAGCGCTCGGGCGAATAGCTCGCATTGCGCGGGTCGGCAGCCATGGCAGCTGCTGGCGGCTCGCGGCTCACTGCAGGCCAGAACGCCACGACGGCCGCCACCAGCGACACAGCGGCGAGCGATGCTGCGACCTTGTGCGAGCGGCCTTCGCCGCGCTGTGACAGGCCGTAAAGCCAAGCGGCGAGGCCGCCGAGAACCAGCGCGATAAGGGCTGGGAGGAGCGCGACGGTGCCCGTCAGCTGCGCCAGCACCCAAATGAGCCAGGCGACCGTGGCGTAGAGCGGGAACGCCAGCGCTTGCTTGAGCCGCTCCATCCACACGCCTGGCTTGGGCAGGAGCCGCGCCAGCCCGGGCGTGACGGTGAGAACGACGAACGGTGCTGCGAGGCCAAGACCCAGCGCGATGAAAATCGCAAATGCCGTTGCGCCTGACGTGGCGAGCGCCGTCCCGACCGCGACGGCCATGAAGGGGGCCGTGCAGGGCGTCGCGACAACGGTGGCAAGGACGCCGGTGGCGAAGGAGCCGGAAAGGCCTTGTGTGGGGGCCCCATCGCCTGCGCGCGCTGCCCTGAGGCCGACTTCAAAGACACCCGAGAGGTTGAGGCCAATCAGGAAAAGAAGCATCGCCATCGCGGCAACAAAGGCCGGCGATTGCAGCTGAAAGCCCCATCCGACCGCGACCCCAGCCGCTTTCAGACCGAGGAGCACCGCGGCGACCGCCGTAAAGCTCACCAAGATGCCACCCGCATACGCGCCGGCGAGCGCCACGCGGCGGCCTGCGCCGGCGTTAGCATGGGCGACCAGACCCAGCGCCTTCAGCGCCAAAACCGGGAAGACGCAGGGCATGAGGTTCAGGATGAGCCCACCGATGAAGGCAAACAGCATTGCTTGGCCGAGCCCGAGCTGGGGCGGTGTGGGGAGCGCTGCGGTGAGGGTTGGTGTGGTGCTGGCTGCTGTCAGCGATGGGCTAGCTGTCGCCGGTTCTGGGTCGGCATCGCCTGTGGCCGTGATCCACCACCCCTCGCCCCCGGAAACCAATAGGCCGCGCATCTCGCCGTTGAGACGACCGTTGCCTGCCAGCATCGTGAGCGTGATGCCGTTACCGTCCGCGGCCTCGATGACGTCCTGATCGGCGGCATGGTCGATGATCCGGCGGCCTTCGGGGAAAAATGCCAGCTCCTCGTCCCCGGTGAGGCCCATGCCGGCGGTGGGAATGCTGAGGTAAAGCGTGTCGCCGCCGCGCGAGTAGGTGGCCTCTGCGTCGCTTGTCTGCGGCAGTGCCTGTTCGGCGCGCAGGAAGGTGAAGGCCACCAACGAATCGGGTTCGGTCACGGGACCGGTCGCGATCTCGAAGGATGTTTCGCCGCCTTCCGGGATGCAGATGTCAGAACAGACCAGCCAATCCATGCGCAGCGTTACGGGGAAGGGCCTGCCCGCCGGCCAGTCCTCGGGGATCGTGATGCGGCCCATCAGCGCGAACTGATCCTCGAAGCCGAAATTCATCAGCGGCGGGTAGGGCAGCCGCTCCGGCGCGGGGAAGCGAAGGTCGGCAGCATCGGCGCCGGCCGGCAACGTCCAGGTGGGGATTGGCGCTTCGCCCGAATCGCCCGGATTCACCCAGTATGTGTGCCAGCCGGGTGCAAGGGTATGGGAAATCGCGATATCGGTTGCGTCGCCCGGAGCCGTGACGGCATTGCGCACCACGATCTCGGCGCGGATATGCTCGGTCTCGATGACACGGGCGAACGCGCTCGGCGCCAGCGCGGCGACCACAGTAACCGCCGCGACAAGAAGGGCAATGAAACGCATTAGGTCCGCAACACCATGACTAGCCTAAACTGATCTAAAAAACGGAGCGCGTAGATGCAAAGCACCCCTTCTCACGACCCGGTGAGCGGTGAGCATGGTGTGCCCGACGCCGCCGTCTACTCCGAGCTCCAAACCACGTTTCGCTTCTACATCGCGCTCACGGTGTTTGCGAACCTTGGCTACGCGCTCGCCGTCGCACTTTATGTGGCGCTGCTGACGCAAATCTCCCACCCCATCGCGGTGGCTGCGCTGATTATTCCCGCCATGATCTCCACCGGGTTTGCGGCGTTGTCGGCCGCGGCCGTCGGCGAAGCGTTTGGCCTTCACCGCGCCATTCAGACCGTCGGCGCGCGGCTGCAACTGCCCCATGTCACGCGCTCGGCGATGCTGCCGGTGCAAACCATTCTCACGCTGATTTTTCATGCGCTGATCGCGCTCGTTCTCTACAGCGCGATCTTCTTTCACCTCATTGGCGTGATTGCGTTGGTGTGATCCAGCCCCTCTAGACGCGCCGCTCCACCATGAGCGCTTTGATCTCAGCGATCGCGAGGGCCGGGTTGAGGCCCTTTGGACACGCGTTGGCGCAGTTCATGATCGTGTGGCAGCGGTACAGCCGGAAAGGATCTTCCAGGTTGTCGAGACGCTCGCCCGTGCGCTCGTCGCGGCTGTCCACGATCCAACGGTGCGCTTGCAGCAGCGCGGCCGGACCCAAATAGCGGTCGCCGTTCCACCAGTAGGACGGGCACGAGGTGGAGCAGCAGGCACACAAAATGCACTCGTACAGACCGTCCAGCTTCTCGCGGTCGTCGTGGCTTTGGCGCCATTCCTTTTGCGGCTGCGGCGTGTCGGTTTTGAGCCATGGCTCCACCTCACGCAGTTGCGCGTAGAAGTTGGTGAGGTCCGGGATCAGGTCGCGGATCACCGGCATGTGCGGCAGCGGATGCAGCGTCACTGGGCCGCGCTGTTCGTCCATGCCCGACGTGCAGGCAAGGCCGTTGAGGCCGTTGATATTCATCGAGCACGAGCCGCAAATCCCCTCGCGGCATGAGCGCCGGAACGACAGGGTCGGGTCGATTTTGTTTTTGATGTAGAACAGGCCGTCGAGGATCATCGGTCCGCAATCGTCACGATCGACGAAGTAGGTGTCGATCTGCGGATTGCTGTCACCCTCTTCCTGCCATCGATAAACCCTGAATTCTTTCAGGTTTTTCGCGCCTTCAGGCTTCGGCCAAGTCTTGCCTTTTTGGATGCGCGAATTCCGAGGAAGGGTGAGCTGAACCATGCCTGTACTCTATAGCAATTTACAGTGCGAGAAGAGCATTCTCGACTGTCTCCCGATGCAACAAATAGCCTTTTTTGACCAATTCCAAAAGACAATTCTGGCGCCAAATGCCGCAATGCAGCGTCTCTAACACAACGGCGCGGGGCCACCTGGTCCGGTCAAACGCGTCGAGCAGCGGGAGCAACGCTTGATCCTCAAAGCCCTCCACATCCACTTTGAGCGCACCGATGCGTGGCCCGTCCGCGGCTATGACGCCCGCGAGTGGGATAACCTCGACCTCTTCGGTGCCGAGCGCTTCGGTGGATGGGATCAGCGATGAGGCGCCTGCGTTGGCGTTTCGGTAGAGCGTCATCCGCCCGCGGGGGCCGACAGCGTGCGGGAGCAACCTCACGCGTTCGCTGATGCCGTTAAGTGCCATGTTTTGGGTGAAGCGCTCGCGTAGGTGCGCCAAGGGTTCGAACGCGATGGCGGTCGATCCGGGCACCGCCGTCAGCGCCGCTGCGGTGTAGAGGCCGATGTTTGCACCGATGTCGACGAAGAGTTCGCCGGGACGCATGTGGTCCGCCAGAAAGGCGTACTCTTCCGCCTCGTCGAACCGGCGCTTGTACCAAACGTCGAAGTCCACCTTGTTGTCGGCCGGCGCCAGGTCGAGGGTGAGGCCGGCCACGTTCACGCGCACCGGCCCGAGCGGTGCCCTGCGTTTGGCAAGGCGGCGGAGCGGTGTGCGCACTCCGGGAAGGCGGCGGATGGCGCGCGGTGGCGGCGCGGGAAAGCGGATCATGCCCGCGGATGGCACTCCCTGACGGTGTGGGC
>CAKZYH010000288.1 GCA_937884725.1 uncultured Paracoccaceae bacterium | reverse complement strand
GGGTTGACGATTTCCAGGTGCGAGGGGTTTGCCGTCAGCGACAGGTGCACGTTGTTGCCGTCAAACTCGCGGTCCGACGAGGCGCCGAGGTGGTATTTCACATCGCCGGAGCCTTCCACGTCATCGGGCTTGAAGGAGCCGCCCTTAAACTCGTGGAAGATGGCGCGGAGCGGCTTACCCATCACTTGCGCAAGCACGTTGAGCCGGCCGCGGTGGGGCATGCCGACGCAGATATCGCGCAGGCCAAGGTTACCGCCGCGCTTGATGATCTGCTCCAGCGCCGGGACGAGCGCCTCGCCGCCATCAAGGCCAAAGCGCTTGGTGCCGGTGTATTTTACGCCGAGGAACTTTTCGAAGCCTTCCGCCTCGATCAGCTTGTTGAGGATCGCCTTGCGGCCCTGGGGCGTGAAGGCGACGCCCTTGTCGGGCCCCTCCATCCGCTCTTGCAGCCACGCCTTCTCCGCGCCGTTGGAGATGTGCATGAACTCAATGCCCACGGTGGAGCAGTATGTCCGCTGCAAAATTGCGATCATCTGCCGGACCGTGGCGAATTCCATCCCGAGCACGTTGTCGAGGAAAATCGGCCGGTCCATGTCGGCCGGCGTGAAGCCGTAGGCGTTCGGCGACAGCTCGCTGTCGGTGTTCCCGGCGATGCCGAGGGGATCGAGGTCGGCGTGGTAGTGGCCGCGCATGCGGAAGGCGCGGATCATCATGATAGCGCGCACCGAATCGCGCGCTGCGGAGAGAATCTCTTCGCGGCTGACTTCCACGCCGGACGTTTGTGCTTTTTGCGCGACCTTTTCGGAGACGCGCTTTTCGATGGCGGCGACTTCGCCCCAGTTGCTGTCGAGCGCCGACACCAGGTCGCCGTTGGCGGGCATGGGCCAATCCTGGCGCTGCCACGACGGTCCATGAGCTTCGGCCCGAATGGAATCGGGCTCATCATTCATAGACTTAAAGAAGGCCTGCCAGCCGGGCTCAACGCTAGTCGGGTCGGTTTGGTACTGAGCGTAGAGCCGCTCAATGTACTGGGCATTGCCGCCGTAGAGGAAGGCGGTGTCGGCGAACGCTTGGTTTGCGTCCTGGCGGGCCATGGGATGTGTCCTGTGTGTGGTGTCTCAACC
>CAKZYH010000287.1 GCA_937884725.1 uncultured Paracoccaceae bacterium | reverse complement strand
TGCCCAATGGGCTGCTGGCCGCCGGGTCCGACCCAAGGAAGGACGGTTACGCGGCGGTCGGCTGATCCATCTGCTGCGCGCTCAGAAGCACGCCAAACGTCAACTCGTTGCTGGGCGCGATGGTATCGCCCCAGCGCGTCGGCGTGATCCGGTATTCAATGTTGCTCACCGGATCGCAGTTTGCGCCATACACGCCGAGCACGAAGCTCGGCAGGCGAACCCGGAGCTGCCAGTGCCTGATGGGCTCGCTTCCAGTGTTACGCACCGTGAAGCGAATGTGATGGCAGTCGCCCAGCTCAATGCTTTCCTGATCGACGGAAAGGCCAGGCGTTACCTGCAAATGCGTCGTCATCACCACCTCGCTTCACCTCCGTACAATCATCTTCACGACCTACTTAATCGGTGGCCGTTCGGATGATTGTGATGCCAATCACAAAGCTGCGTTTCGCTGTGAGAGGGCAGTGAATTACGGCGGTGTTTGATCCTTAGTCGCGCTTAACCGCGCATTAAAGCCGCGGTTACAGCCAAATATGGCGATTCTGTGGCAGAAACCAAGCGAGTTTCAATAAGCCGAAAGTTGCAGGACTGCTATGCAACGCAATCGAGGACAATTTCGGCAACTGAGAAAGAAATGACCACACTCTGTTCAGGTTGTGATCATTCCTGTCGTCGCTTTACCAAGTAAATCAGCCCGACACCAGAGTGCCAACACGGGCAAGGCTTTGCGGTAAAGGCGCGCCGTAACGCTCAGCCATCGGCCCCACGAGCCGCGCAACCTCATCCTTGCCAAGTTGGTCCATCAACGCACATGGCGGCGTGCCGAACTTGAGCGCTAAGGACGCACCGGTATCGACGTCAGCAGCGGTGGCCACCTCCTCGTCAAGAAGCTCAAGCACAGGCAGGAAAGTTGCTCCCCGAAGACGATCAACGATCACAGCTTCGGCTGATTCGTCGGACTGGTCCTCGCCCATTTCCCAAAGCCCCTCGGCCTCGCCAAGCGCCACAAGCGCGTCAGCCGGCGCGTAAAAAGGCCCCAGCGGCTCAAGGTTCCGCAGCGCGTTCATATTAATGCGCGGCTTCACCAGGTTCATGACCCGGAATGGTCCCGCCGCCGCGCCGACGGCGAGCCGAGACACGCGGTCGATCTGCGCCGGCGTGCCGAGCCCATCCTCCATCGCCCGTACCGCCTCGTTCGTGAACGGGCAAAAGAAGCGGTTAATGGCAAAACCATTCTGGTCCTTGCACGGGATCGGCGTCTTCTTGGTGGCTTCCAAGAACGCCGAGCACGCGTCCATCACCGCCTGCGCCGTCTGTTCCCCGCGAACCACTTCGACAATCGGGTTGATCTCGGCGGGGCTAAAGTAGTGCAGCCCCAAAAAGCGCGACGGCTCATCAATCGCCTTGGCAAGGTCAGCGATCTTCAGCGCGCTCGTGTTGGACGCCACGATCACGTCCTTGTCCACAATCGGCATCAGCTTGGCGTACATTTCGTGCTTCAGCTCCAGAAGCTCAAACACAGCCTCAATCACCAGCCCCGCATCACCCGCGGCGCCAAGGTCAGTGCCCCGCGTGATCCGGCCGAGCGCCGCGTCCGCGTCCGCGGCCTCCAAGCGCCCCTTGTCCACCTGCCGCTTAAAAAAGCTCTCCGCCGCACCGCGCGAGCGCTCCAGCTGCTCGTCCGACACGTCCACCATCGCCACGTTCACGCCATTGGCGGCCGACGCGATGGAGATGCCGGTCCCCATGGTCCCGGAACCTATCACTGCAATCTTGGAAATGCTCACTGCATAGTCTCCACGGCGAGCGCGATACCCTGACCGCCGCCAATACACATCGTGGCAAGCCCCTTCTTGCCCCCCACACGCTTCAACTCGTGAAGCAGCTTGACGGTGATGATCGTCCCAGACGCACCAACAGGGTGCCCTAGAGCAATGGCCCCACCATTGGGGTTCACCTGATCGGACCCAAAGCCCAAATCCTGCGACACCGCACACGCCTGCGCGGCAAACGCCTCATTGCTCTCCACCACATCAAAGTCGCTCACCGTGAGCCCGTGCCGGTCCATCAGCTTCTGCACCGCAGGGATCGGACCAAGCCCCATACGCTCCGGCTCCACCCCGGCGTGGCCATAGCCAATGATCCGCGCCATCGGCGTCAGCCCGCGCTTCTCCGCCTCGTCCTCGCTCATCAGCACCACAACGGCCGCAGCATCATTAATCCCCGACGCATTGCCCGCCGTCACCGACCCATCCTTCTTAAACACCGGCCGAAGCTTACCAAGATCCTCCGGCGTCACATCGGGGCGCACATGCTCATCCGTATCGAACGTGACCGTCCCTTTGCGCGTCTTCAGCTCATACGGAACGATCTGGTCTTTAAACCGCCCCTCCGCCGCAGCGCGCCCCGCCCGGTGATGGCTCTCCAGCGCAAAACTGTCCTGCGTGTCCCGGCTGATTTGATACGTGCTCGCCACATTCTCAGCCGTCACGCCCATGTGCCCGTTCCCAAACGGATCGTTCAGCGCACCCAGCATCATGTCGACAAACTGAGTATCGCCCATTTTCTGACCCCACCTGGCGCTTTGCACAGCATGGGGGGAGCGGCTCATGCTTTCCGCACCGCCAGCAACGGCGATCTCAGCGTCCTCCAGCATGATGGTCTGCGCTGCGCTCACAATCGCCTGCAGCCCGCTGCCGCACAGCCGGTTCAGCGTCAGCGCCGGCACTTCTTTGGGAATGCCCGCATCCATCGCCGCCACCCGCGCCAAATACATGTCGCGCGGCTCGGTATGGATCACGTTGCCAAACACAGTGTGCCCCACATCCTCCGGCGCAACGCCAGCGCGGCTCAGCGCCTCCTTGGCCACCGTCGCGCCCAGCGCCGTCGGCGCCACATCGCGCAGCGATCCGCCAAAGTCCCCGATCGCCGTCCTCACCCCTTCAACGATCACCACACTGCGTGCCATGCCCCACTCCTCGCCTGTCGTTTCTGGTCTGCCAAAATCGCCGGCAACCTAGTCACGAAAAGCGCAGTTTGCGAAGGGCTTTGAGGGCAAAAGTGCCGCGCCTCCACGCGCGATAGGTGGCATGGCATTTGCTGCCCAAAGTGCAAACTCGGATCGCCCATGGTCGCCACCGCCCAAACTCTCGAACTCGTCCATCTCACGAAGTCGTACGGCGACACGCTCGCTGTGAACGCCATCGATCTAAAAGTCCCCGCCGGCACCTATTGCTGCCTGCTCGGCCCCTCCGGCTGCGGCAAAACCTCAACGCTGCGCATGATCGCGGGCCATGAGGCCGTCACCGCCGGCGACATCATCCTGGGCACCGACAACATCACCGACATCCCGCCCGCCCAGCGCCGCACCGCGATGATGTTTCAAAACTACGCCCTGTTCCCGCACCTGTCGTGCATCGACAACGTGGCGTTTTCCCTCAAGATGCGCGGCATTGCGAAGGCCGAGCGCCACGCCCGCGCGGGCAAACTCCTCGACCTCGTGCAGATGGCTGAGTACGCCAAACGCCGCCCCAACCAGCTCTCCGGCGGCCAGCAGCAGCGTGTCGCGCTCGCCCGCGCCCTCGTCACCGAGCCCTCCATGCTCCTCCTCGACGAGCCGCTCTCCGCCCTCGACCCGTTCTTGCGCGTGCGTATGCGCGCCGAACTGAAGCGCCTGCAAACCGACCTCGGCATTTCCTTCATTCACGTCACGCACAGCCAAGAAGAGGCGATGGCGCTCGCCGACCTCGTCGTGGTCATGAACGACGGCAAGATCGAACAGGCCGGCACCGCCCGCGACGTGTTTGGTCGCCCGCGCACCCCCTTCGTCGCCCGCTTTATCGGCGGCCACAACGTGGTGTCCGGCCGGGTCGATGCGGTGCGCGAAGGCATCCTCATGAGCAAAGTCGCCGGCGGCCATGCCGCGGTCAGCATCGCCGGCGCCAAGCCATCCGCCGGCGAGACCATCGCCATCGCCGTGCGCTCAGACCAAATCGCGCTCCGCCCCGCATCCGCCAACGACGGCGCCGCCAACGACAACGAGGTCACCGGTACCGTCGCCTCGGTCCAATACCAGGGCGCATTCGTGGAAGTGCGCGTCGACGCAGGGGAGGGCGAACCGCTCCTCGTCACAGTGCCCGACGGCGTGTTCGACGCGGCGCCATTCAAAGAGGGCGACCGCGCCGTCCTCACCTGGTCGGTCGATCACGGCCACCTGCTTTCCGGCGCCGCTTAAAGGCGTGTCACCAATCCGGCGCCCCCCAAAGGCGCCCATCCAACCGGTGCGGCTCACCGCCCACCAGCTCGAGAGAGGGAGACCTATGAGCACCAAACCAACCCGCCGTTCAGTCCTCAAAGGCGCAGCAGCGCTCGGCACAACTGCCCTCGCGGCACCCTACGTCCACGCCCAAGAAATGGTCACCCTGCGCCTCGCCGGCACGGGTGTGAACGCCTACAACGAGATCGCCGAGAAGGCGATGGAAGACCTCGGCGTCATGGTCGAGTACACCACGCTGACGTCCGACGACGTGGTCCGCCGCGCGGTCACCCAGCCCACCTCGTTCGACCTTCTCGACACCGAATATTGGATGCTCAAGAAGATCATCCCGACCGGCAACATCCTCGGGATGGATACGACCCGCATCAAATATTTCGACCAGATCGTACCGATCTTCACCAAGGGCGAATTGCCCGACGGCACCAAGATCGCCGACCAAGGCACCGCCCCCTACGAGGTGTCGTTCCTGGAAAAACAGGGCGGCGAGGACTTCGCGACCGAGACCACCCAGTTCATGACCGCGATCCCCACGGTCTATAACGCGGACACGCTCGGCATCCGCCCCGACCTCATCAACCGCCCCATCGAAAGCTGGGCGGAGCTCCTGAATCCTGAGTTCGCTGGCAAAGCCTCCATCCTCAACATCCCGTCCATCGGCATCATGGACGCAGCGATGGTCGCCGAGAGCATGGGCGAGGTCACCTACGCCGACAAAGGCAACATGACCCGCGAGGAGATCGACAAAACCATCGCGCTCATGATCGAAGCGAAGAAAGCCGGCCAATTCCGCGCCTTCTGGAAGGACTTCAACGAGTCGGTGAACCTGATGGCCTCCGGCGAAGTGGTCATCCAGTCCATGTGGTCGCCGGCTGTGACGGCCGTGAAGTCGCAAGGGATCCCGTGCGTCTACCAGCCGCTGAAAGAGGGTTATCGCGCCTGGGCCGCCGGCCTCACGCTGCCGACCCACGTGTCGGGCCGCACCCTCGACGCCGCCTACGAGTTCATCGACTGGTACCTGTCGGGCTGGGTCGGCGCCTTCCTCAACCGTCAGGGCTACTACACCGCCGTCCTCTCCACCGCGGAAGAATACATGTCCCCCGCGGAATGGAGCTACTGGATGGAAGGCGGCGCAGCCACCGAGCCGATGCTCTCCCCGACCGGCGATGTCCTCGCGCAGCCCGGCGACACCCGCGACGGCGGCTCCTACTGGGAGCGCATGGGCGGCGTCGCATGCTGGAACGCCGTGATGGACGAGGACCGCTACATGGTCCGCAAGTGGAACGAGTTCATCGCAGCGTAAATCGAACTCTGGGGCGTGGGCGGTTTCGCCCGCGCCCCGTTTTGGATCTAAAGCGATGGTCATGACCGCCACCGATCTGCCAAGCACCGAGGCCGCTGCCGCCAAACCGCGCCGCAGCCCGGTCGGCAACGCGTATGCCTACCTCCAGGCGCTCCCCATGGCGCTGATCTTCGGCGTCTTCTTCCTCATACCCATCGCGCTCGTCGTCGTCGTCAGCTTCTTCGACTACCAAAGCTTCGACATCCTCATCCCCGACTTCGTCACGTTCAACTACACCGACGTGTTCTCTTCCGAGGTCACCTACCGCACCTACCTCCAGACGCTGACCTTCTGCCTCATCGTCTGGGCGATCACGCTGGTCCTGGGCTTCACCATCGCCCACTTCCTGGCGTTCTATATCACCAGCCTGCCGCTCCAGATCGTCTGCTTCCTCATCTGCACAATCCCGTTCTGGACCTCGAACGTCATCCGCATGGTCTCTTGGATCCCGTTCCTGGGGCGCAACGGCCTCGTCAACCAAGGCCTCATGGGCGCCGGCATCACCGATGAGCCCATCGAATGGCTCCTCTATTCAGAGTTCGCGGTGATCCTGGGCTATGTGCACCTCTACACGCTCTTCATGATCGTCCCGATCTTCAACTCCATGATCCGCATCGACAAATCGCTCATCGAAGCGGCCAAGGATCAGGGCGCCACCTCCTGGCAAATCCTCAAAAACGTCGTCATCCCGCTATCAAAGCCGGGCATCGCCATCGGCTCGGTCTTCGTGCTCGCCATCGTGATGGGCGACTTCATCACCGTCACTGTGCTGGGCGGCGGCCAAATCGCATCGGTGGCGAAAACCATCCAAACTGAACTCAGCTACCTGCAATTCCCGCCCGCCGCCGCCAACGCGGTCGTGCTGCTCGGCGTCAGCATCCTGATGATCTTTGCGCTCCTGCGCATCGTCGACATCCGCAAGGAACTCTGACGATGGCAAAGCTTCCCTACCGCGGCCTGATGATCGCGATCTTCATCGCCTTCGTGCTGTTCCTCTACACGCCGATCTTCACCATCATCATCCTGTCCTTCCAGGGCCCGGACGGCGGCCTGACTTTCCCCATGCGCGGCGTCTCGCTGCACTGGTTCGCCGAACTCTTCGGCCCGCAATCCATCGGCGACGTCTGGGGCGCGTTCTACCGCTCCCTGTCGCTCGGCGGCCTGGTGATGGTCTTCACCGTCGTCCTGTCCCTCATGGCGGGCCTTGCCTACCGCCGAGGCTTCCTCGGCTCCACAGCACTCCTCTACGTCGCCATCGCCTCCCTCATCATGCCCTCCGTCGTCGTCTCGTTGGGCATCGGCGCAGGGTTCGAACTCGCAGGGGTCCAACGCCACTGGTCCACCTCGGGCCTCGGCGCCCACCTCACGTGGACGCTGCCCTTCGGCCTCCTCATCATCTTCGCCGTCTTCAACCGCTTTGACCCAGCCTTCGAGGAAGCCGCCCGCGACCAAGGCGCAACTGGATGGCAAACCATCCGCTACGTGGTTCTGCCGATCATCGCGCCGTCCCTCATCGGGATCGCGCTTTTCGGCTTCACGCTCAGCTACGATGAACTCGCCCGGTCCAGCCAAGCCATCGGCGCGGTCAACACGCTGCCCATCGAACTCCAGGCGATGCAGACCAACGCCACAACGCCGATCATCTACGCGCTCGGAACGCTGACCACAGGCCTCAGCTTCCTCGTGATCGGCATCACCGTTGGCGCCGCGATGCTCATCCGCCGCCAGCAACAACGCCAAGGCAGCGATGCGGGGAAGGGCGTTTAATGCGCATCCTCATCGTCAATCCCAACAGCACCGCGTCCATGACCCAAAAGATCGGCCAGGCCGCCCGCGCCGTCGCCGCGCCAGGCACGGACATCATCGCCACCAACCCAACAGGCGTCCCGGTCAGCATCGAAGGCCCCTATGACGAGGCGCTCTGCGTCGCCGGCCTCCTGCGCGAAGTCGAAAAAGGCGTGGCCGCTGGCGCCGACGCCATCGTTATCGCTTGCGCGGACGATCCCGGCCGCGATGCCTGCCGCGCTTTCACCGACCGCCCCGTCATCGGCATTTGCGAAGCGGCCATGATTGCCGCATCCCTCATCGCCGCCCGCTTTCAGGTCGT
>CAKZYH010000286.1 GCA_937884725.1 uncultured Paracoccaceae bacterium | reverse complement strand
TCTCCGCCACCCTCGCTGCCGCACTTCTGGCCGCATCACTCGCCGCGCCCGCCGTTGCCGCACCGTTCGACGCCGACCCTGACGCTCACGCAGGCGGCATCTGCTACCCGATCTGCTGGCCCTGAGCTCTTGGCATCAATCCACGCCACCGATCTCCACTGTATCGCGAAGCGACGCTCTCATCACCAACAAGGAAAACTTCGATGAAGACGATCTCCGCCACCCTCGCTGCCGCACTTCTGGCCGCATCACTCGCCGCGCCCGCCGTGGCTTCACCGTTCGATACCGACCCTGACGCTCACGCGGGCTTACGCTGCGTCCTGATCTGCCTCCCCTGAAGCCTACAGAGTCATGAAAACGAACCCCAACAGCCCTCGCGCTTGCTGGTCAGTTGAGCCACCACCTGGCCCAACACCCCAGGGACGACAAACGCCCTAAACGCTAGCAGCAAAGCGAGGCGCGGGGCGTCAGTCCCTGCGCTCAAGCGCCTCTTCTAGTGACGGCGCTTTGCCCGGCGGCATGAACATCTCGCGCAAGTTCACCGTCGATTCTTTGCCGAGCCGGTCATAGTTTTCCGCCAACCAAAGCTCGGCGGCGTCGCGGCCGATGTCACGCAGATACTTCAAAAACCGCCACTCGCTGTTCATCTTCGATGACGCGGTCAGCGGGCGCATGCGCTTGCGGGAATGGATGATGTGCACCTTCATGTCCCGATAATCGCCTTCCTTCAGCATGCCTCCACCAATCAGCCTGTGAACGAAGTCGATCCCGCGCAGCTGCGCCAAGAGCGATGAGTTAAACGTTATCTCGTTGACACGGTTCATGATTTCGGCCGCCGTCTTAGGCGTTCCCGGCCGCGTCACCGGATTGATCTGCACGATCACAATGTCATCCGACGGGCTGTCATCAATCAGCGGGAACAGGGGAGGGTTCCCCATAAAGCCGCCGTCCCAGTAGGGCACGCCATCGATTTCCACCGCCTGAAACATCGTCGGCAAGCACGCCGACGCCATCAACACGTCAATCGTCAGCTCCTCGCGGGAAAACACCCGCACGCGGCCCGTCTCCACGTTGGTGGCGGCCACGTAGATCGGCATGTCCTCCGCATCGCGGACCTTGTCGAAGTCGATGAATTTATCGACCATGTCGCGCAGCGGATTGAGGTTGAACGGGTTCAGCTCATAGGGCGAGGCAACCCGGCTGAGCAGATCCATGAAGACGTAGCCCGGCGAATTATCCATCGACCAATTGCCGGCGACCCTGTCGAAGAAGCTCCGGCGTACCGGGCTGAAGGCGCCAAGCCGCGACACTTCCTGCCAAAATTCGTGCATCGCCTGGCGCGCGCCCGGGCCCGCGCCCTCAAACATACCCTGCGAGGCAATGACCGCATTCATCGCGCCCGCTGATGTGCCGGAAATCGCCTCGATCCATAGGCGGTTGTCCTCGAAAATCTTGTCGAGGA
>CAKZYH010000285.1 GCA_937884725.1 uncultured Paracoccaceae bacterium | reverse complement strand
ACCGCGCTGCGGTGAGGCGCCCTGGGGTTGGCCATGAGGGTTGCGATTGCGGGGCGGGCGAACGTCGGGAAATCGACGCTGTTTAACCGCCTTGCGGGCAAAAAGCTGGCGATTGTGAATGATACGCCGGGGGTGACGCGGGATCCTCGGGATGCCCCTGCGCGCCTGCAGGACCTGACGTTCACGCTCACAGATACTGCCGGCTTTGAGGATGCGGACGCTGGGTCGTTGGAGGCCCGGATGTGGGCGCACATGGCGGGCGTTCTGGATGAGGCGGACGTGTATTTGTTTGTGGTGGACGCCCGGGCTGGGGTGACGCCGCTGGATGAGACATTGGCCGCCGATGTGCGCCGGCGGGGGAAACCTGTGGTGCTGGTCGCCAACAAAGCCGAGGGGCGCGGCGGGGACGCTGCGAGCCTTGATGCGTATCGGCTCGGGCTGGGCGATCCTGTGGCCGTCTCGGCCGAGCATGGGGAGGGGATGTCGGACCTTCGTGATGCTCTGGCGGACGCCTTCGAGGTGGTGCCGCCGGCCGTTGAGGTGGATGAGGAGTTGTCGCCGGATCGGCCGATTTCGGTGGCGATTGTGGGGCGGCCCAATGTGGGCAAGTCGACGCTGTTCAATCACGTGCTGGGTGAGGAGCGGATGCTCACTGGGCCTGAGGCTGGGCTGACGCGCGATTCGATTTCGCAGGACGTCATGTTTGGCGGGCAGCGCTTTAAGCTTGTGGATACGGCGGGGCTTCGGCGGCGGGCGCGGGTGACGGCGGCGCTGGAGAAGGCGTCGACGGGCGATACTATTCGGGCGCTGAAGTATGCCGAGGCGGCGATTGTGGTGATTGATGCGCTGCAGCCGTTTGAGAAGCAGGACTTGCAGATCCTTGATCTGGTGGCGCGCGAGGGGCGGGCACTGGTGATCGCGTTTAATAAGTGGGATTTGGTGGAGGTGCCTGATCCGACCATTCGGGCGGCGCGGGAGGCGGCCAATCGGTTGGTGCCGCAGGCGTCTGGGGTGCGGTTGGTGCCGGTGTCTGCGCTGTCGGGGCGGGGCGTTGATAAGCTGATGGGGACCGTTGTGGAGGCGGTGGAGCGGTGGTCGACGCGCATTTCGACGGGGCGGCTGAATCGGTGGTTGGAGGAGGCTTTGACGCGGCATCCTCCGCCGGCTGTGGGGGGGCGGCGCATAAGGCTGCGGTACATTACGCAGGCGAAGTCTCGGCCGCCGACCTTTGTGGCGTTTTGCTCTCGGCCGGATGAATTGCCCGATTCGTATCGGCGCTATTTGATCAATTCGATCCGGGAAAAGTTTGATCTGCCTGGGGTGCCGCTTCGGTTGCAGCTGCGGAAGCAGGATAATCCTTACGATAAGTCGTGAGGGTTCGCCGGGCGCGATCGCTATTTTGTTGAGATGCCGAAGAATTCTATTTGCTTGATGTC
>CAKZYH010000284.1 GCA_937884725.1 uncultured Paracoccaceae bacterium | reverse complement strand
CGAGCGCTCGCCAATCAACCGTCATGGCGGGGAGAACTCCCATGAGTAAGCGCCGCATGGCGATGGAACGGCTCCTCACCACCCGCACCGGCGAGGACGCTCCGCCCACTCCAGTGCGGGTCGGAGCGGTTAAAACCATGGGTCTTGCGCTTCTCGACATGGAAGATGGCAAGCGCGCCGGTGACAGGGTCATTGAGATTGCGACCGACGCCATTGATCCCTCTTTCGTGCGCGACCGGCTTGATGATGCTGCCGGCGATGCTGTGGAGGGCTTGATGCGCAGCATCGAGGATGGCGGCCAGCTGGTCCCGATCTTGGTGCGCCCCCATCCCGCCGATCCGGAGCGCTATCAAATTGCCTATGGGCATCGTCGTTGGCGGGCCTGCGCTCGCCTTGGCCGGCCAGTGCGCGCGTTGGTGAAAAGCCTTACCGACGATGCACTGCTCCTCGCCCAGGGGCGCGAAAACAATGCGCGCCAGGACCTCACCTTCATCGAGCGGGCTCAGTTTGCCGCGGCGCTGATGGAAAAGGGCATGACCCGGGCCATGGTGTGCGGTGCACTTGGGGTCGATAAATCCGAACTCACCCGGTTTTTATCGGTGGCCAATGGGCTGCCTGAGGGGCTTGCTGCGCGGATCGGCAGGGCGCCCAGAGCGGGCCGCCCGCGCTGGATGAAGCTGTTGGCCCTCGTCCATGACAAGGGTGAAGCCGCTGTGATGGCGGCAATGGATACGGTGAGCGCCACCGATAGCGATCAACGCTTCAAGGGCCTCCTCGCCACGCTAGAGGCAGACCACAAGGAGAGCGGCAACGGGACGTCTCCAGGGCGCTATAAAAGCGGACCTGTCGATGTGGTGCGCAGCGGGCAACGGCTTTCCATCACCATAGATGAGCGCTGGGCTCCAGGCTTTGGGGTGTTTGTCGAGGAGCGCCTTGCGGCCCTACTGGCCGAGTATCACGCCAATTCAGCGACACTCGCTGGCGCACCAGCTCAGGCTAGAGTGCGCTCCATATAGCGCTAATGCACAGCGGTTAAGACCGAATGCGGGATGAGGCATCTCTGAGGTAAATTCCTGTCGCTGGTGATGCGTTGACATCTGTCAACGATGGCGCTTTTGCCTGTCGCATTGCTGCAAATTACCCATATGTCGGTTGTGCTGGTTTTCGCATTTTAGCCTATGCGTGTTGTCGAGCGTGTTTTAGATGAGTGGGGTGCGAGGCAGTTTTGGCAGCCTTGCTTGTCTTCGGTAGTGGCCTTGTTGGCTGTGGTCGGTGGAGTGTCGATTGATTTGACGCTGGCTTGCAGTTGGGGGGAGCCAGCGTTTTAGATGTCATGACTGCGACGGACTGCATTTGATGAATTACGGTCAACCGGGCGGGCTTGCGAACATAGACCGGCTGCGCAGCGATGGGGCGCTGCTGCAAGAGCCGGATACGGGCGCCATAGTCCGGGAGGCTGTTCGCTTCCTTTGGCGGTCGAAGTGGAAGATTCTGGTAGGCATGTTATTCTGCGCTACCGTCGCAGTGCTGATAATTGTCAGCACAAAGCCAACTTACACGGCAACCACCACAGTGCTGTTTACACCGGATCAGCGCAATACTGACGATATTGACGATGTTATCCAGGCGAGTGC
>CAKZYH010000283.1 GCA_937884725.1 uncultured Paracoccaceae bacterium | reverse complement strand
GTCTGCGGCGCCTTCTCAACCGGGGATATCTTTAATCTATACGTCTGGTTCGAGGTGTTTTTGCTGTCATCGTTCGGGCTGATCGTGATGGGCTCGACTGCGATACAGCTCGATGGCGGCGTTAAATACGGTCTGCTCAACCTTGTGGCGACGACGGTTTTCTTGATCGCCGTTGGTTTGCTGTACGGTCTCACCGGTACGCTCAACATGGCCGACATTGGCCAAGTTCTGGCCGCCCAGCCCTCAGGACCATTGCTGACACTGTGCGCGCTGTTCGTCCTCGCCTTTGCCATGAAGGCGGCGGTTTTTCCGCTGCACTTTTGGCTGCCGGCCTCCTACCACACACCCGCCGTCATCGTATCGGCACTGTTTGCCGGGCTTTTGACCAAAGTCGGCATCTATTCGTTGATGCGCGTGGTGGTGATGCTCTTTGGTGCAGAGTTCGTCCACTTTTCTGCGCTCCTCATTGTTCTTGGGACGGCAACTGGGGTGGTCGGAGCGCTCGGGGCGCTGGCCCAATCGGACTTGCGGCGGATGACGGCCTTCCTTGTGGTGTCGGGGATCGGCGCCATGATTGTCGGGATCGGGTTTGGCACAGTGGCGGGGCTCACCGGCGCCATCGTCTATGCGGTGCACTCCATTATCGCCATGACGGCGCTGTTTGTGCTGGTCGGCACGATGGAAAGCGCAACAGGAGTGCGCACGCTGAACGATGGTGGCGGGCTTTATACAGCCTTTCCGCTGGCTGCTGCGCTCGGGCTTGGCGTCATCCTGGCCGTGGCGGGGCTGCCGCCGTTTTCCGGCTTCTGGCCGAAATTCTTGCTGCTGGATGCTGCCTTTCAGCGGGGCGATGGGTTGGCCATTCTGGGCGCTGTCGGTGTCCTTCTGACCGCCGTTCTCACAACGATTGTGCTAGGCCGCGCCTGGGTGCTTACGGTGTTAAGGCCGGCTGGCGACGTTACGCCGCCGGCCGAGACATCCGGCGATGAGATGAGCGGCAAGATGGGCACCTTGGCGCTTTTGGTGATGCTATTGTTGGGCCTTGGGCTGTTTCCGTCGTTGGTTATCCCCGCCGCAGAGGTGGGGGCGGAGGGGCTGTTAGACCCAGCGCTATACACCCAGCGCGTCTTGAGCGTTGAGTAATGACACCGGCGAGGTTTCATCGATGACGGTCATCATTATCAACATGCTGCTCGCCATGGCTTGGGCGCTGGTGACGGGATCTTTCACGGTCATCAATCTGATTTTCGGGTTTGTGATCAGCGGCTTGCTGCTGACCCTCATCCGCGAGCAGATAGGCTCCGTTCACCACTTCCGCCGGGTGAGGGCTGTGGCTGTGCTGGCGTTCACCTTCGTTTGGGAGCTCATCAAGTCGAGCGTGAGCGTGGCGATTATCGTGCTCTCGCCGTGGCGAAAGCTTCGCCCGGCGATCATTGCATTCCCGCTCGATGTTCAACGCGATTCAGAGATCACGTTGCTCGCCAACCTGATCACGCTGACACCGGGGACCTTGTCCATGGACGTGTCGCCAGATCGCAAAACGTTGTTCATTCACGCCATCGATGCCACCGATACCGACGAGATTATCGCCGACATCAAGTCGAGTTTTGAGCGGAAGATCGAAAGGATATTCCAGCAATGACCGGCGAGATGTTCCTGAATGGATGCTTGATTGTCTCCATCTCCGTTCTCTTGATCGCCATGGCGGTGATCATTGTGCGCATTGTCCGCGGACCAACACTTCCTGACCGAATTCTTGGTCTCGACACATTGGTCACGGTGTCGATCGGTGTGATCGCTGTGTTTGGGATCATCACCGGCTTTCCGATCTACGTCGATATTGCCATCGCACTTGGCTTAGTGGGGTTTTTGTCGACGATTGCACTCGCGAATTTTCTGCTGCGCTGTGGCGACGACACACTCACGCGGCGTGACCACAATGCGCCGGCGAGGAGGCAAGACAATGCATGATCTGCTGCCATACATCGTTGGCCTGATGTGCTTGTTCGGGAGTTTCTTCGTTCTGGTTGCTGCGATTGGTGTTCTGCGCCTCAACGATCTTTACATGCGCATGCATGCGGCCAGTAAAGCGGGGACGTTGGGATCGGGAGTGCTCCTCCTCGCAATTGCGGTATTTGTTCAGGACGCGAGCGTTGTTTGGCGGGCTTTGGCCGGGGTGCTGTTCTTTTTGCTGACTGCGCCTATCTCAGCTCATCTGTTGGCCCGTGCCGCCTACATTGTCGGTTACCAGCCATGTGACCTTACAACTCAAGATGCGATCGCAGATGCCGCGCCGTCCCTGCGCGAGCAGCGGAACAGCTAATCGCACCCACCGATTGTTGCGGTGGACCGTGTTGCTTAGCCGCTGATCAGAAAACGTTTGCTGATCACGGTCAGGGTCGGTGTCAGTTTGGCGTCAAACTGGACGGGCTGGGTCTTGAATAAGCCGCTAAGTTAAACATTTTAGCTAAGCGAGCAGCCGGTGCTGCATCGACACTTGTGCTGATCTCATGAAACTTGCGAATCAGTCTGCCGTTGCGATGGATGAGGGAAAGTGGCGTGTTTGCACCGGCAAATTCCCGCTTGTTGCCATAATTTGCAGCAAACCGAACACTGCAAGTCTTGGCTGAAATCAACAAACCCTGTGCAGATGGCCGCAAAAACATGGCTTAAACACTTGCATACCGACGCGCGTTGCGCGTAGGGATGTTCGGTGCCGTTTAGCGCAGTATTTCGGACCGCTTCTCCCCGCTCTAGGGCAGCAATAGAAACAAGACAGGCGACTTATGTCAGAACCGACCCATGATGCGAATTTGATCGATTTGGCCGCGGACATCGTGTCCGCATACGTGAGCAACAACACAGTTGCTGCGCATGATTTGCCGAATCTGATCGGCGAGGTTTACTTAGCCTTGCACAAAACCAGCGGGGGTGAGCCGGAGCCTGAGCCCGAACCCCTGAAACCGGCCGTGCCGATCAAGAAATCGATCACGCCGGACTACCTGATTTGCTTGGAAGACGGGCAACAGTTCAAATCTCTCAAGCGCCACCTACGGACCCGTTATAACCTTTCTCCGGAAGAATATCGGGAGCGTTGGGGTTTGCCGGCTGATTACCCGATGGTTGCACCCAACTATGCTGCGGCCCGTTCGGAATTGGCAAAACGCATGGGTCTGGGCTCCACCCGCGCCAAGAAAGCACCCGCGCGGGGCCGCTCCAAATCGTAAGCCGCCCTCCGCGGAGCAAAACTTGAAGAAGGGGCATAGCATTCGCTGTGCCCCTTTTTCACGTCCCCGTCCGCCTGGCGAAGCGACAAATCCCACGCTGCCATGTTGTCCATAAGGTTCGCGCTGCAGTAGCCATGAACTGTGTCCTTGACTGATCCCGCCACGGGCAATCGGTCGATGACGTCGATACGTTGAAAGCGCGTCCTGCGGGACGAAGCGACGGTTGTTGTGCTGCGTCCCTCACGCGGTTTGCGGCAGCAGTACTGGACTCTCGTGGGAGCCTGCGATCGCCCGGCAACATCACCTGGCGATGGGCATCCCGCGGCAAACGACGCTCAGCACCACCCGCACCGGCCGAACGTGGGCCGCCCACACCCGATCGCCCCGCACCCGATCGGTCGCGGCGTGTCACTCGTCTGCACCACGTTCCAGTGGGTTGCGCTGTACTGGAGCACAACGCTCTGTAGCGACTGACGGTGCGAAGTCAGCCCGGCATCTGTGGCTTTCAGTCAGACTTGCGGCGACCCCGTCTGGCCCGCCTGTACGGCTTTAAGCTGGCGGGCCAGTTTGAGGTGACGGGCCAAGTCGTAGGCCCAATGCCCGGCTTTTCCCCGCGCACGCTCTCGCCGTAATTCGCTGCGTAATACGGCAATATCATGGCAAGGCCCGTCAGCACTTTCATGTTTGAACGTGCCCACATCGATGGGTTGAGAACCATTGTTCGGGGAAAAAAAACTTCTTTTCACGGCCAAATCCCTGAGCTCTTTCACTGCGGGGATAAAACCTAAGGGTGTATAGCTGGGGCGGGGATGACTTTCTTTTTCTTGGCTCAGTGCCTGTGTTTTTCTGCCACAAGATTACCAAATTTTAAACACTGATTCACCATAGAGTTATCCCCGGTATCCACACCCAACTTTAAATTGTGTTCGCTGAGTCGCGTTGACCGAGGTGGGCACGTTGGGAATGCAATCGGAAGATCTGTACGTGATCGAAGCGCGGCCTTTGGGTTTGCGCAGGGGTGTCGATCGCAAAATCGTTCGAAATATGATCGAGCTGACAGTGGCAGCGGCGTTCGATCTACCCCTGGATGAGCTTTCCGCCAAGACAAGGCGCACAGCTCAGGTCGCCTTCGCGCGGCAAATCTCGATGTATTGCGCCCATGTCACATTCGGATGGTCGCTCACGGAAGCCGGCTCCTTGTTCAGTCGGGATCGCACAACGGCCGCTCATGCCTGCCGCGTGGTCGAGGACCGGCGCGATGACATGGAGGTCGATCAGTTGGTGCAAAAGGTCGAGGACATCCTCCACCAGTGGCACCTCACGATGCAGGGGTGCCATTCGCTCCGTCTGGAGGGTCTGGCATGAAGGACGTTGTCGCATTCCTGCGCGTCATGGGCGAACGGAGCTGGCCGTTGGACGCCGGCGGCGCGCTGTCAGTGGGCAAACAGCGCCAGCGCCAGGCCAGCGCGCGTGAGGTGAATGAGCTGGCGGCCAATGGGCTCATCGAACTGTCAAAGGGAAGTGCGCGTCGCTCCGACGAGGGAAGGGCGTGCGTGCGCCGCGGGCTCGCGACAGCCAGCGAGCGCGGCGACGTGCAACCCTTTGCCCAGCAGCACAGGGACATGCGGGAGCAGGAGATCGTCTCACACGGCGTCGCCCTTCCGGTCAGCATCAACGCCGCCGAAAGCCCGCTCGCCTGGCTTGCCAGCCGTAAGGACAAGTCCGGCGCCCCGTTTATCGATGCTGTCCAATGCGCCGCCGGCGAACGCCTCCACCGCGATTTTTCCAGAGGGCATCAGAGCCCAAGGGTGACGCAGTCGTGGGACGCCTCAGGGGTCCGCGGAAGTCAGCGCCGAGACGGTATGCTGATCAGCGAATCGGCAGAAGCCGCACGCCGCCGCGTGGAAAACGCGCTGAGCGCCGTCGGCCGAGACCTGTCGGATGCGCTGTACGGTGTGTGTTGCCGCGAAGAGGGGCTAGAGGTGGTGGAAAAACGCTGTGGCTGGCCCCTCCGCAGCGGAAAGCTCGTATTGCGGATCGCGCTCGATCGCCTAGTCGAGCACTACGGCATGGGCGCTGCGACCGGCCGGGAGCGTGCTGCAATGGCCCACTGGGGCACGGCCGACTTCCGACCAAAGGCACACTGAAGGCGGCCTGAGGCGCAAGCTGAGGATGCGGCGCCATGCCTGGCCTTTCGACCGATGCTCGGAGGACCATATCGGGGGTACGGAGGTGATCATGGCACAACTTGACCCCAGCGAAATCGAAGACGCGTTCGAGCTGATCGATGACTGGGAGGAGCGGTATCGCTACGTCATCGAGCTCGGTCGCGAACTGCCCGAGCTCGACGAAGCGCTGCGCACATCCGCCACAAAGGTGGAGGGTTGCGCGTCTCAAGTGTGGATCGCCACCAGCGTCAACGACAACCGTCTGTCCGTCCAGGGCGATAGCGACGCCATGATTGTGCGCGGTCTCGTGGCGATTTTGCTCGCCTACTACAATGGTCGCGCGCTGACGGACGTACCTGCGCTCGATCCCACGGCTTATCTCAAGAGGCTGCAACTTGCCGAGCACCTGACACCCCAGCGAGCCAACGGGCTGAACGCGATGGTGAAGCGCATCCAGCGCGACGCGGCGATCTTATCCCCGGCCTAACCGGATGACTGCGCTGGCGGCGCTATCCTTGGTGGGCAGGGCGCCAACGATAAATCCAATCCACCCGCCGAAGAACCGCGCGCTCCCCGCCGGCCTTGATGACCAGATCGCGCCCCCAGCTTGCCGGTGCTGGCACGTGATAGATCAGCCCCTGTTGCTTGGCTTGTGCCGCGACGCGCTTGATGCGTGGCGCCCGCGCCTTGGCGTAGGCGTCCACCGCGGCTGCGGTTAAGCCATCGCGGCTCACCTCCGCCTTTAGCTGCGCCGCATCCTCCAGCGCCATGGCCCCGCCCTGGGCGAGAAATGGCACCATCGCATGGGATGCATCGCCCACAGCGGCGAGCGTTCCATCGCCAAACCAATGCGGCTCGCGCACAGCGATTGGCCAAGGCCTCCACCCGGTCACATCGGCAACCGCAAAGGCCTGTGCGCTGTCCAACGCTGCCGGTCGGTCGCTGGCTGGCCCTTTGTCCACCAGGACAACATTATCGGTGTCCTCGCGCAGCGCATAACGCACCAGGTGGCGACCGGGCATCATGGTGAGCGAGGTGACGTCGGCGTCCGTCCCGCCGGTCCCGCGCCAAGCGATAAACCCGGTGTCGATGGGGCCATCGCCTGTCACGGCGCCGCGCACAGCCGAGTTCACTCCGTCGGCGGCGACCAAGAAGCTGCAGGGCTCGGCCAAGTCCGCCAAGCGCCAACCATCGCCGACCCGTTCGACACTGGCGACAGGCACGTTGTCCTTCAGCGTGATGCGCGGATCGGAGCCCACCGCATCGATGAGCGCTTGATAGAGCTCGCCCCGCGCGATTGTGAGGTAAGGCGCCCCATAGCGCTGATGCATCACGGCCCGATAGTTCACCGCCGCGAGTGGGGACCGCCCCGCAGCGCCAAGGATCTGCAGCCCCGATGGCGCACTCGCCCGATCAACCACGCTCTGCGCCAGATCGGTCGACAGAAAGCGCAGCGCGTGGATGGCGTTGGGCGAAAGCTGAATGCCAGCCCCGGCGTTGGCATCCTCGCTGCTGCGCCGCTCCAGGATCAGCACCTTTGCAAACGGCGACAAGGCAAGTGCGGACGCCAGGCCTGCGATGCCCGCGCCGACAACGACGATCATGCCGTGCCTTGGCCCAGCAACGACCCTCTACATGCCCAGATAGTTAGGCCCGCCGCCGCCTTCAGGCGGGGTCCAGTTGATGTTCTGGTTGGGATCTTTGATGTCACAGGTTTTGCAGTGCACGCAGTTCTGCGAGTTGATGACAAACCGCGGCTCGTCCTTGTTGGTCAGATCCCACTCGTACACACCGGCCGGGCAATAGTGGCTCGACGGTCCCGCGAATGTCACAAGCTCACTCTTCTCCTGAAGTTCGAGATCCTTGACCTTCAGGTGGATCGGCTGGCCGTCCTCGTGGTTGGTGTTGGACATGTAGACCGACGACGCGCGATCGAAGGTGAGTTTGCCATCGAACTTCGGATATTCGATGTCCTGCATCGCTTTGGCAGGTTTTAGCTGTTCATGGTCAGCGCCGCCGTGGGACAGCGTGCCGAACAGCGAAAAGCCGAACAGAGAGTTGCACCACATATCGATGCCGCCGGCGGGCACCCCCAGCCACAGGCCAAGCTTGGACCACAAGGGCTTCACATTGCGCACCGGGTAAAGGTCGGCGCCGATTTCGCTGCCGCGCCACGCATCCTCATAGGACTGCAGCGTATCGTTGGCGCGGCCATCGCTCAGCGCGTCAAAGATGTGGTCCGCCGCCAAGCAGCCCGACAGGATCGCGTTGTGGCTACCCTTAATGCGCGGCACGTTCACGAAACCCGCTGAGCAGCCCACCAAACAGCCGCCTGGAAAGGCAAGGTTCGGCACCGACTGATAACCGCCTTCTGAAATTGCCCGGGCGCCATACGCCTCGCGCTTCGCCCCTTCAAAATAAGGCGCGATCACCGGATGGGTCTTCATCCGCTGGAACTCGCGGTACGGGTCGAGGTGCGGGTTTTTGTAATTGAGGTGCACCACGAAGCCGATGGACATCATGTTGTCCCCGTAGTGGTACAGGAACGAGCCGCCGCCAGTGCTGTTGGACAGGGGCCAACCCATGGTGTGCCGGACGAGGCCGGGCTCAAACACCTCGTCGGTGACGCGCCACAGCTCCTTCATGCCGATGCCGTATTTTTGCGGCTCGCGACCCTCATCAAGCCCATACATGGCGATGGCTTGCTTTGTCAGCGAGCCGCGGACTCCCTCGGCCAGAACCACATATTTACCGCACAGCTCCATGCCCGGCGTGTAATTGGGGGTGGGCTTGCCGTCTTTGCCAACGCCCATGTCGCCGGTGACGATGCCGTAAACCGCACCATTGTCGTCGCGCAGAAGATCCACGGCGGCGATGCTGGGATAGATCTCGACGCCCATGGCCTCGGCGCGCTCTGCCAGCCAGCGGCAAAGGTTTCCCAGCGAGCCCACATAGTTGCCGTGGTTATGCATGAGCTTGGGCATCGCGAAGCCGGGCAAGGGGATGTTGCCGGCAGGGCCAAGCAAATCGAACTTGTCTTTAGTGACCGGCGTCTTCAGTGGGCAGTCCTCGTCGCGCCATCCTGGGATTAGCTTGTCGAGGCCCGTTGGATCGATGACAGCGCCCGACAGGATGTGTGCGCCGACTTCAGAACCCTTTTCCACCAGCACGATGGAAAGATCGGTCTCACGCTCTTCGGCGATTTGGCGCAGACGGATGGCTGTGGCGAGGCCGGCCGGACCGCCGCCCACAATCACCACATCATAATCCATGCGGTCGCGTTCGATCACCTCGGCTTCTGCTTCGTCGTGCCCGTCGGGATCGGCGCCATTTCCGCCATGTGCGCCATTCGCGCTGTTCAGCATGTGCACTCTCTCCGCCGACGTGTAATCAAAGGCGACCGACGTCCTGTGGGACGTATTATCGGAACTATTCTAATCAAAAACATAGATCGCTTATCTCGTGACGCAAACGCCCCGTGACCATATCGTCCGCTTCCTGGAGGACTGCGGCATCACAGACCTTTATCTCGCCAACCAGCAGGCGGCGGCTTCAGTTCCCGATGTCGCGCCGACCCCGCTTACAACTCGTTCTACCGAGCCCTTAATTAGCGCGCCGGAACCGTCCGACAGCGTCATGACGGCGAGAGAAGTGGCCCGCAGTGCACCAAACCTCACCGCTTTGCACGCCGCAATCGCCGCCTTCGAAGGCTGTCCGCTGAAAGCAAGTGCCACTCAGGCGGTTTTCGGGGCAGGGCCTGTGGGCGCGCCGGTAATGATCGTCGGCGAGGCACCCGGCCGCGATGAGGACCGCGAGGGCGTGCCGTTCGTGGGCAGATCGGGTCAATTGCTGACAAAAATGCTGGCCGCCATCGGGCTCGCGCGGACCGATGTCTATGTCACCAACGTGCTGCCCTGGCGCCCCCCTGCGAACCGCACACCGACCCCGGCGGAGGCTGCCACGTGCGAAGTCTTTCTGCGCCGCGAGATCGCTCTGGTCCGCCCGCGGCTCGTCGTCGCGCTCGGCCGCCCGGCCATGAAGACACTGTTCGGCATCGATGCATCGATCATGCGTGAGCGAGGCCGGTGGCGCACCTACAACGACCCGGACGAAAGCTTCACCGCCGATGGCCTGGCGACGTTCCATCCAGCTTACCTTTTGCGAACGCCCGCCGAAAAGCGCCGCGCCTGGCAGGACCTGCTGGCCATCAAAGCCAAACTTGCCGACACGCCGGGCCCCGCATAGCCGCCCCGACGGTCACAGCCCCCTAGCGCCTCATTGCGAGGCCACCACATGGCGTCGTGCGAGATGAGAGGAGATTTCATGCGGTTCTGGCGCAAAAAGGGTGTGGTCATCCCCGTCGTGCGGCTGTCCGGCGTGATCGGGGCAGGCGGGGGCTTGCGGCCCGGCCTGACGCTGAACGCCGTCGCGGGACCGCTCGAAAAAGCCTTCAAAATGAAGGGACCTGCGGTGGCGCTCGCCATCAACTCACCCGGCGGCTCCCCGGTCCAGTCCTCGCTGATTGGAACCCGCATCCGTGCGCTCGCCACCGAGCATGACAAGACGGTCTTCGCGTTCGTCGAGGATGTCGCCGCGTCTGGCGGATACTGGCTCGCCTGCGCCGCCGACGAGATCATCGCCGACGCCAGCTCAGTGGTCGGCTCCATCGGCGTCGTCTCCGCGTCCTTCGGCTTCACCGAACTGATCGAGAAAATCGGTGTGGAGCGGCGCGTCTATACGACGGGCGAAAACAAATCGATCCTCGACCCGTTCAAGCCTGAGAAAGAGAGCGATCTCGTCATTCTGCGGGGCGTACAGAATGACATTCTGGACGCGTTCGTCACCCACGTGAAATCGCGCCGCGGCGCCAAGCTCGCCGACGACCCCGACATGTTCACCGGCCGCTTTTGGACCGGCACGACCGCGCTGCCGCTCGGCCTTATCGATGGGATCGGCGACATGCGCTCCACGCTGCGCGAGCGCTATGGCGACAAAACCACCCTTCGCGTGGTCCCCATGCAGCGCCGCGGCTTTTTGCGCGGCCGGCTTGGCCTGGAGACTGGCCTGTCTGCCGAAGCGCTCATTGGTGCCATTCGCAGCGATAGGCTGTGGGATCGCTACGGCATCTGAGCCAACGCCCTAAGTCCCAGCCCTCATAAAAAGGACGTGGGAGGCGGCCCATGAGGGCAGTGAAGTGTGAAGCGTTTGGCGACCCCAATACGCTGACGGTCGGCGAAATGGACCTGCCAAAGCCTGGGGCCGGCGAGGTCTTGGTCGAGGTGAAGGCCGCCGCGGTCAGCTTCATGGATCGGCTGATGGTGGAGGGAAAATATCAGCTGAAACCTCCGCTGCCGTTCTCCCCCGGAACTGATACCGCCGGCGTCGTGTCGGCAGTCGGGGAGGGCGTGACAACTGTCGCACCTGGCGATCGCGTTGTCGCGACGGCTTGGTTTGGCGGCTACGCCCAGTATCTGCGCACTCGCCAGGACCGAGTATTGCCGTTGCCGGAAGGCGTCAGCTTCGCGGCCGCCTCCACCACGCCCTACGCCTACATGACAGCAATGCATGCCCTTGCAGACCGCGCAGCGCTCAAAAAGGGCGAGACGCTCCTCGTCACGGGCGCGGCCGGCGGTGCGGGGCTCGCGGCGGTGGATGTGGGCCGGCACATGGGCGCGCGTATCTTCGCGGTTGCCCGCGGCGAGGCCAAGGCAGCAGCGCTCAAGGCCCGCGGCGTGGAGGAAGTTATCGATCCCGAGCGGCAGGACCTGCGCGAGACCATCAAAGGGCTCACTGATGGCGCCGGGGTCGACGTCTGCTACGAGGGTGTCGGCGGCGACATGTTCCTCACCATCGCGCGCCTCATGGCGTTCGGCGGCCGTTTGATGCCCATTGGCTTTGCCGGCGGAACGATCCCGGCGCTGCCGATGAACCTGCCGCTCCTAAAGGGTTACTCCGTGGTTGGCGTCTTCATGGGGGCTTGGCGGGACAAGTATCCCAGCGACGCACGCGCCCAGCTTGCCAACATTCTCGATCTCACCGCATCGGGTGCGCTCCAGCCGGAAGTCGCCGACATCCTGCCGCTTAGCCAGGCGGCAGTGGCGTTTCAACGCGTCGCGGACCGGCAGGTGGTGGGCCGCATTGTGCTCGATCCGTGGCTGTAGGTGGGGCGTTGACACCCTACAGCCCCGCGAAAGCAGCGTAGCCTAAGTATCGTTGTACTGGTGGGGTGGGCCGTGCTCACCCGCGGCGATGGTGTGCTGCATCCGCGACCTGCGGGGCGACTGCCAGTATGTGCAACCCTGGGACAAAGTGAGTGCGGGCCTTTGCCGGCCTGAGGCTGGCGTCAGCCGTCTACAGCACCGCGCTCCTGTTTCCTTGACCTGTACATCATCTGGGAGGGCACCGCTTCGGCTGTTTCGCCGAGCGACCGGTGCGATTGGCTATGGAATTGAAACAGCTGCGATATTTCAAGCGAGTGGCGGACACGGGCAGCGTGTCGAAAGCGGCGGCTGCCTTGTCTGTGGCGCAGCCGGCGGTGAGCCGGCAAATCGCTGCACTCGAGGACAGCCTCGGCACGCCGCTGTTCTTCCGCAACGGCCGTGGCGTTACGCTCACCGAAGCGGGGCAGGAGCTCTACACCCACGCGCAAGGGATCATTTCGCAGGTCGAAGAGGCCGAGAGCAGTGTCCGCGACACCGTTGGCGTGGCCCGTGGGCATGTGCTGATTGGCGCACCGCCCACCGTATGCGGTTACCTGGCGCCGTTGCTGTCGCAAAGTATCAAGGCGAGCCATCCGGAGCTGTCCGCCTCATTCACCGAGGGCTACACCGGCACGCTCAACGAGTGGCTCTCCAACGGCACGCTCGATCTGGCCATTCTCCACGATGCGACGCGCACACAGCATTTTCTGACCGAGCCGCTGATGGAAGAAGAGCTCGCTTTTGTGGACTTCCGTCCCGGCCCGCCCGACGTGTCTTTCACCGCCGTGTGCGAGGTGCCGCTCGTTCTGCCGCGGAGCAACCACGGGGTTCGGCTTCAACTGCAACGCATGGCTCAAGCGCGTCGTTTGACCATGCCGCTTGCCAGCGAGAGCGATTCCGCTCGCGGCGCGCTGAGCTTGGTGCGTGAGCAGATGGCCGCCACTGTGCTCCCGCGGGGCATTCTTGATCGCGACGCGGGCGACGTTTTCATCCGCCGGATTGTGGATCCGCACGCGACCCGCACACTCCTCCTCGCCACCTCATCGCAGCGCCCTGTGACGCAGGCGACCCGCACCGTCATCCGAGAACTGAAGCTGTCGGTTCGGCAGGTGATCGACGACGAAAAGTGGCCAGGCGCACGGCGGCCCGGGACGGCCCGGACAAATCCTTACGCGCAGCCCAACGAAATCCTGCCAAGCCGGGCCGCGTAAGGCCCGGCGAACACCCCAGGCAACGGCGGATCTGAGGGAGTGCAGTGGTAAGGCCGCTGCAGTCCAACCCTGATTCAAGCACAGCTGGGTAAACGGCTTCATTGAATAAGTGACAGGTGTGCGTGCAAAGCGTTGACGGGTGGCCGTCGCCCGTGGCCCAAAGCGGTTCTGAACTGGGGGCCGACATGGCGACAAAAGATGTGGCCGCGCTCAAGCGCGATGCGGCCCAGGCAGCGCTGGAACTGGTGGAACCCGGCATGGCACTCGGCCTTGGCTCGGGCAGCACCGCACTTGCCTTCGTGGAGGCTCTCGCCGAGCGGGTTGCGGGCGGCCTCACGGTGGGGGTGTGCGTTGTGACGTCTCGCGCGACCGGCGCGGCCGCCGTGAAAGGTGGCATCGAGGTGGTCGACATGATGCGCGATGACGCGCCGACGCGCCTCGACCTCGTCGTCGACGGGGCGGACGAAATCGACCCGGCTTTGCGGTTGATCAAGGGTGGCGGCGCAGCGCTCCTGCGCGAAAAAGTGGTCGCGCAGATGGCCGATCGCTTCATCGTGATCGCCGACGCCTCTAAGCGCGTGGCGCAGCTCGGTGCGTTTCCTCTGCCAGTCGAGATCATCCCGTTTGGCCGGGCTGTAACTCTGTCGCGGCTCGCCGATGCGGCTGGAGTGACCCCTGTTTTGCGCACACGCGCCGGCGGAGACTTGGTGCAAACCGACAACGGCAACCTGGTCGCTGATCTGTCCATCGGTGCCATCGAAGACCCATCCACATTGTCGGCGCGGCTGTCAGCGATCCCTGGCGTCGTCGAGCACGGCCTATTTTTGGACGAGGCCAAGGGCGCTATCATCGCCGGTGATGACGGTATCAGCCGCCTGACCGCGTGACGCGGACGGCCCTCGCCACAGGCGTAGCGAAGGGGGGCGTCACGCTCCTCCTGGCCGGTGTGGTTGCAGCGCTTGCGGTTCACGTCAGTGCGCGCTGGTTCGGCCTGCCCATCGTGGGCGGCACCGCTGTGGCGCAGCTTCTGTTCATATGGCTCGGCATCGGCGGATTGGCGGTTCTCGCCACGGGCGAGGGGGGGCGCGAACCGTACTGGCGCCAGCTTACCTTCTCCCTAGTCCTGGCGTTCGCCGCGATCCGCTTCGGCTGGGGCGCCGTACAGGCCGGAAGCGTGATTGGCGGCACCGAGGCGGTGACCGGGATTCCGCAATGGGTGCGTTACGCCGGTGCTGCGGCCATCGCTGGGGGAGCCTGCGTGGTGGCCTGGATCGGTCATTGGTCGCGCGCTGTGGGCGTGGTCGCTGGCGCTGCGCTCGCACTGATGCTGCCGCCGCTGCCGGTCTCTTTCGCAGCTGTCGGCTTTGTAGCATTGCTTACGCTGCGATGTCCGCCGGCGCTGGCGCTTCTGAGCGCGGGCGCGGCCGCCGATCTTGGGCTGAGCGACCCCGCATATGCACAAACCGTGATGCGCGGTCTCAACCTTTCGGTTCTTCTGGCGGTGCCGCTATTCATCCTCGCGGCGGGCTGCCTGGTGGCCTCCGGGCTGGCCGGCCAGCTGGTCGAGCTCGCGCAGCACGTGACGCGCCATCGCCGCACCGCTATGGCGGAGGCCAACGTGCTGGCCTCTGGGCTGTTCGGCGGCTTTTCCGGCTCCAGCCTGGCCGACGCAGCATTGGGTGGGCGGCTCCTGGTGCCGGCAATGGTGCGCGCTGGCTATGCGGGCAAAACGGCGGTGGCGCTGACTGCCTCAGCATCGCTCCTCCCCAACATCTTGCCCCCATCCATCGCGCTCCTTCTGGCAGCCGCAGTCACCAACCAATCGGTCGCGGCCCTGTGGCTCGCCGGGATTGGCGCGGGCGCCATTCTGGGCCTTCTCCTATGGGGCACCGCTCGGCTCCTGCCGCCAAAAGGCTCTCCGGTCAGCACCGGCTCAGACATGAAAAAGCGTCCCAGCTGGGGCATCGCGCTCGCCCCGCTTCTGGGCATCGCACTGATTCTGGTTGGCCTGCGCGGCGGGTTTGTCACCGCCACGGAGGCAGGGCTCGTGGCGGTCTTCGCTGCGCTTGGCCATGGCCTTGCCACGGCTGGCCATAGGGCGATGCTGTCGGCGTTCACAATTGCTGCTGAGCAGACAGCGCGAATTGCGCTCTTAATCGGCGCCGTCGCACCGCTATCGTTCTTCATCGCCACGTCCGGGTTCAGCCCATCAGCCCTTCTAGAGGGTTTCGGCGGCTGGGCGCTGGCCCTCCTCGTGCTTGGCGTCGCGCTGGTCGCAGGCACTGTGCTCGACGTGGGGGCGGGGATTCTGCTGCTCCTGCCCATCCTTCTACCACAGCTCGTCAGCGCTGGATTTGATCCACTACAGGCAACGGTCGCCCTCACAGTCGTGATGCTGGCGGGCGGCCTTACACCGCCAGTGGGCCTGCTGGTCCTCACCGTGGCGCAGGTTAGCGCACAGCCGCCGGCATGGATTGCAGTGCTGCCATTCCTTGCGCTGATTCTGCTGGCCGCTTTGCTACTTTTGGCAATACCCCCGCTTACGCTATGGCTCCCAACCCGCCTCTGAGCGGGCGGGCAGAGAGGGAGACCACAATGGCGTTCTGGAGGAGTTTTGCCGTTTGGCTTGCACTAATCGCTGCGACGCCGGCGCTTGGCGACACCATGACGGTGACCTCTCAGTACGGTCCCGGCCGACCACAAACTGTGTTTTGGGAGGTGTTTCGCGACCGTATCAACGAGGCACTGCCCGGCCGGTTTGACGTGCGCATTGTCACCGGTGGTGCGCTGGGCGGCGAAAAGGAAGAGGCGCAAGCGATCCGCCTTGGCTCCATCGACGGCGCGCTGTCGACCGTTGCAAACCTCACGACCTGGGTACCCGAGGGCGCCGCGCTGGACCTTCCGTTCATCTTTGACGGTCCCGACCACATCGTGGCCGCCCTCAGCGGCCCCGCGGGTGAGCGCTTAATTGCGGCCTACCGCAACGAACAGTTCATCGTGCCCGCCTTCATCATTTTCGGCGCGCGTCACGTGATCGGTGACGCAGCCTTTGAAACGCCAGACGATCTTGATGGTGTGACGGTGCGCTCACTCCAAGCGGATCTACACGTCGCGTTCTGGCGGGCGCTGGGCGCCAACCCCACAACGCTCGCCATCACCGAGGCCTACGGCGCGCTCTCCAACGGCGTCGTCGATGCCATGGATATGACCATGTCGGGATACGACGCGCTAAAACTGTTTGAGGCGGCGCCAGTGCTGAGCGAGACCGCGCATATCTGGGCCATCGGCGTTGTCTATTTCAGCGAAAATTTCTGGTCAGGCCTCAGCGCAGCCGAGCAGGATGCCGTGGCAAGCGCAGCGCAAGAAGCCGCTTTGGAGTTCAATCGCCTTGCCGCGGATGAACAGGCCGCCGCCATGACCCGCACTGAACAAAAGGGCGCGCAACGCGTCAGTGTGGACCCTGATCCTTGGCGCGCCGCCTTGTCCCCATTCGTGAGTGATTATGTGTCACAAAGTGGCGACGCAGAGTTAAGCGCTGTTGTGGGTGCCATTAGAGCAGCGCGCACGGGGGACTGATCGAATGAGGCCAGTGTTTGACGGGCACAACGACACCCTGCTTCGCCTGTGGCGCCACGACCGTTCGGGCGGGCAGTTTATCAACGGCGGCCATGGCCACATCGATCTGCCCAAAGCCAAAGCCGGCGGCTTCGTGGGTGGTCTCTTTGCCACCTTTGTGCCGCCAGGCAACGCCAGCGTCACGGCGGCGAACACCGCAAGCGATGGGACGGTCACGGCGCCCGCGGTTGGCGCCATCTCCCAAGAGGAGGCGATGCGGGTCACCATGGGCCAGCTCGCCGTGGCTTATCGGCTGGAGCGCATGGGCGCGGTCGCGATCTGCCGGACGATGGATGACATCGAGCGCGCACGCGCTGGCGAGAAGCTCGCCATGGTGCTGCACAGCGAAGGCGCGGAGGCCATCGGCCCTGACCTCGACGAGCTGGAAGTCCTTTACGCTGCCGGCCTGCGCTCGCTGGGTCTCGTCTGGAGCCGGCCGACTATCTTTGCACACGGCGTTCCGTTTCGCTTCCCCAGCTCGCCCGATATCGGTCCTGGCCTCACCGACCTTGGCGTCGCGCTGGTCAAAGCCTGCAACGAGCTTGGCATCATGGTCGATGTCAGCCACCTCAACGAAAAGGGTTTTTGGGACGTCGCGCGGGTATCGCGTGCGCCCCTCGTTGCAACCCACTCCAACGCGCACGCCATCTGCCCGGTCTCGCGCAACCTCACCGACGCCCAACTCGACGCTGTGCGCGATACCGGCGGCGTCGTGGGGCTCAACTTTGCGACGTTTTTCCTGCGTCCCGACGGCAAGCGCACCACTGACACGCCGCTGTCGGTGATGATCCGTCAGCTCGAGCACCTTTTGAAGAAGCTTGGCCCGGATGGGGTCGCGCTCGGGTCAGATTTTGACGGCGCGCTCGTCCCGCAGGATTTGGGCAACGCGGCTGGCCTGCCACGGCTGATCGACGCGATGGAAGCGGCAGGCTTCGGCTCGCGCATCATAGATAACATCACTCACAAAAACTGGCTGCGTGTGCTGTCGCAAACGTGGCGTTAGCGCCATGCCGTGGCAGCCATGACGCGTATGCCTTGGACGAACTCGTCGGCGCGCCCCCTGCTCGATCGCGTCGCGTTTCCGGCCGACCTGCGGGCGCTGGAGGAAACGCAGTTGGGCGCCTTCTGCGGCGAACTGCGCGATGAGCTGATTGACGTTGTCTCCCTCACAGGGGGGCACCTAGGCGCTGGCCTTGGTGTCGTCGAGCTGACGGTCGCGCTTCACTACGTGTTTGACACGCCGAACGACACGCTGATCTGGGACGTCGGCCACCAGTCCTACCCGCACAA
>CAKZYH010000282.1 GCA_937884725.1 uncultured Paracoccaceae bacterium | reverse complement strand
TGGTGATCGTTGCGCTTGGGCTGATTGGGACCTGGCGCGCGTTGGCGGTGCCGGCAGCGAGGGTTTTGCGTACCAACTGACGGGCTTGCGCGGGGTGATGTCACAGGGCTTCACCTTGCGTTGACACCCTTTTTGTATCGTATATGTTCTGCTGATACAGAGAACATTAACGAACAAAACCATGCTGCCAGCGACCATAGACCGGCTTATCGATAACGGTGCCCTAACGCGTGGTGCCGCCGGGCTAAAGGCACGACCCAAGCAGGCTGAGGATAAGCTGTTGGGGCTGCTCAATCAGCCGCGGGAGCAGCACCTCCTCGGCCGCGGTCTTCATCTGTTCCAGTCTGGCGCCAGCGCTACCATGCCGTCGGCCTGCGGGTTTCTGGCCGCTCTCCTCACAAAGCTCGCCTTTGCGCCCGCAAAAGGGACCGTGATCTGGCTGACGCAGGGCCTCGCAGCGCGCGAATGGGGCGAGCCTTCCCCTGAGGGACTGGCCCGCTTCGGCCTTTCGCCTGACCGAATTTTGTATGTGAAGTCGAGCAAAGTGGCGGATTTCCTGTGGTGTTTGGAACAGGCGGTGAGCACCAAGGGCGTTGCTGCCATCGTCGCCGAAACGCCTGACGAAGCCGCATTCGGGCTGACCGAGACCCGCAGGATTGCGCTGAAAAGCACGCACACAGGTGTGCCTTGTTATCTGCTGGCGCCATCGCGGAATAAGAACAAAAATGCAACAAGTACGGCGACGCGATGGTCCATCACCCCCGCGCCCAGCCGCGCAGAGGGGACGCTTTTGGGGATGCCAGCCTGGTCGCTTGCCATGGACAAAAATCGCCACGGCCCGTGCGCATCAGGCACCGCCGCCTTCAACCCCTACACGGCGCGCTTCATCAACGCCGGCGCGGCCTCCACCGAGGCCGTGACACCTACGCTGACCGGGCCGGTCACGGTGCCAGCGGCCGAAGGCACCATCGGATCGGCGGTGGTGCACCTTGCCAAAATCCGCCGCGAGAAATTCGAGATCGCCAAGGAGCGCTCGTAAATGGCGGATAATGGAGCCCTTCTCGCTCATCTCGGGTCACGCGATGGGCTTGGGGCGTGCCGTGGCAAGGAGCGGTGCGCCGCGCGTGGTATCGCCTTGCCAACGAACAGGCAAACGGCATCGCGTGGCCTAACATGATCGAGAAGGGCTCTAGGGCCGAAAACCGCATTTGCGCCGTTCATTTTCCGACGCTTGCCACCGACCGGCTGCAGCGGTTGCATGGTCTGTCGGGCCGCGCCGTTGCCACGGTAGAGAAGGCTAAGGGCGCGTCTTTTATTGCGAGCGCCAACCCAAATTGTGGGCGCATCGGCATTGCGGCGGGCCAGACGCTCGCCGAAGCCCGCGCGCTTTATCCCGACCTTGTCGCGCTGCCGGCCGAGCCGGAGGCGGACATGGCAGCGCTCACGCGCATCGCCCGTGCTGCCGACCGCTTTACCCCGCTCGTGGGCATTGATGGCGCCGATGGGCTTTATCTCGATATTCGGGGCTGTGCGCACCTTTTCGGCGGTGAAGCTCAGATGGTGGACGACCTTCTGAGCCGCATTCGCCGCCAAGGCTTTCGCGTGTCGGCCGCCGTGGCCCCCACCCCTGCCCTTGCGTCTGCGCTGTCGCGCCACCCTTTGCCGGGGCCGGCAACGCCCATCGTGTTCGCCGCCGATCAGCGCGAGATCATTGACCGCCTGCCCACCGAAGCGCTGCGCCTGTGTGAGGCCACCACCGCCATCCTTCTGCGCCTCGGGCTGAAGTTGATCGGTCAGGTGCATGCCCAGCCGCGCCACGCGCTTATCCAGCGTTTCGGCCCCGATCTCGCCCGCCGGCTCGACCAGATCGAGGGCTTTGACGACGAACCCATCACGCCACTGCTGCCCGTGGCCCCGTTTGTTGCCGAGCGCCGCTTTGCCGAACCGCTGATGCAGCTGGAGAGCATCACGGCGAGCTTGGCGCCTCTCGCTGCGCAGCTGTGCGAGCGCCTACAACGCCGTGGCGAGGGCGCGCTCCAGCTGACCGCGCGCCTGTTTCACACCGATGGCGCCATCCACGACGCGAGCGTCGGCGCCTCCGCTCCGCTGGCGGATGCTGTGCGCATGGTGGCCCTCATGACGCCGCGGCTGGAGGCGCTGGCGGAGCGGGTGGAGGGCGATAGCGGCGTCGACATTATCCGCCTCAGCGCCCACAGCACCGGGCCGCTCAAGGCCGCCCAAACCGATCTTGACGGTCACGCCAACGCCAAGGCCAACCTGACCGAGCTGGTCGATACGCTGGCCGAGCGCCTTGGCGCCAGCGCCGTACAACGCTTTTGTCCCGTGGATAGTCATTGGCCGGGCGCTGCCCCCGAAACTATCCCGGCGGCCGAAGTGCCCGCACACCCTTGGCCCGATCACGCACTGCCCGCGCCGCACCCCGACGTCGCGCCGCCACCGCCGGACCGTCCGCTGCGCGTTTTCTCAGCGCCGGAGCCCATTCGCACCATGGCGAGCGTTCCGGAAGGTCCGCCAATCCGCTTCACCTGGCGCAAGATCACCTACCAAGTGGCCGTGGCGGAGGGGCCTGAGCGCATCGCGCCCCCTTGGTGGCTGGCGCCAGCAGACGGGGCGGCGCCCTCCGACGCGCAGGACGACGGTTTTCTCCCCGCCCCCAAGCGGGCGCTGCAAACCCGCGATTATTTCCGTGTGGAGGACACGGAAGGCCGGCGCTTTTGGCTGTTTCGCCAGGGACTCTATGGGCGCGAAACCACCCAGCCCGAGTGGTTCATGCACGGCCTGTTTGCGTGATCGCGCATGTTTGTTGAGCTTGCCGCCAGCACCAACTTTTCCTTCCTGGAAGGCGCATCGCACCCGGAGGAGCTGGTGGTCGCCGCCGCCTCCCACGGCTCGCCGGGCCTCGCGGTGGCCGACCGCAACACCCTCGCCGGCGTCGTCCGCGCTCACCTAGCCGCGCGCGAAGTGGGGATCCGCACCGTGGTCGGCTGCCGCCTCGTTTTTGTCGACGACACGCCCGACATCCTCGCCTGGCCGGTGGACCGCGCCGGCTATGGGCGCCTGTGCCGTCTTCTGACCATCGGCAACATGCGCGGCGAAAAGGCCGACTGCCGGCTCACGCTGGGCGACCTTAAAGCCTGGTGCGAGGGGCTCATCCTCGCCCCCCTCCCCGCGACTGTTAGCGCCGCGGATCTTGATGGCGCTGTGGAGGCGCTCAGGCCGCATGTGACGCACCCCATGCGCATCGCGCTCACCAAGGGCTACGGCACCCATGATGAGCGTACGTTTTTGGCCCACGCCCGGCATGCCGCACGGCTCGGTCTCAAGCCGCTCGCCACCAATCTGCCGCTCTACCACGCCCCCGACCGCCGCCCGTTACAGGACGTTTTGACCGCGATCCGCACCCACACCACGGTCGAGACAGCGGGCACAATCTTGGAGGCCAACGCGGAGCGTCATCTGAAGCCGCCGGCGGAAATGGCGCGCCTATTCGAGGCCATTCCGGAGGCCATCGCAGAAACGCTAAACCTCTGGCGTAGCATTGAGTTCTCGCTGGATGAGCTGCGTTACGAATATCCTGAGGAGCCCACCGACCCTGGCGCGACGCCTCAGCAAACCCTGGTGCGCCTTACCCGCAACGGCGCCGCCAAGCGTTATCCTCACGGCCTGCCGGAGCGTGTCCGCGCGGCGCTCGAGCACGAACTCGACCTCATCGGCGAGCTGGAATATGCGCCGTATTTCCTGACCGTTTATGACGTCGTGCGGTTCGCGCGCGATCGCGGCATCCTCGCCCAGGGGCGCGGGTCTGCCGCCAACTCCGCCGTGTGTTTTTGCCTTGGGATTACCGAGGTGGATCCCGTGCGCGGCGATCTTTTGTTTGAGCGGTTCATCTCGCCTGAGCGTAAAGAGCCGCCCGACATCGATGTCGACTTCGAGCACGAGCGCCGCGAAGAGGTCATTCAGTACATTTACGACCGCTACGGCCGCGAGCGTGCCGGCATTGCGGCCACGGTCATCACCTACCGCGCCCGCTCCGCCGCGCGCGAGGTCGGCAAAGCGCTCGGACTATCGGAAGACACTGTGGCGACCTTGTCGGGCACGATTTGGGGCTGGTCCACCAACGGTGTCGCCCCGCAAGACGTCGCCCGCGCTGGGCTCGACCCTGGCGACCACCGCGTCGGGCATCTCATTGCGATGACCCACGAGATTGGTGGTTTTCCGCGCCACCTGTCGCAGCACGTGGGCGGCTTTGTGATCACGCGCGGCCGGCTCGACGAGCTCGTTCCCATCACCAAGGCTGCCATGGAAGGACGCACCAATATTGAGTGGGATAAGGACGATCTCGACGCGCTCGGCATTCTCAAAATCGACGTTCTGGCGCTCGGCATGCTCACCTGCATCCGCAAGGGTCTCACGCTGCTCGCCGATCACTACGCCGATGATTTTCATGGCGAAACTGCTGATGCCGCCCTCGCCGCTCCGTTCAGCGCTGTCGGCGATTGGCACATCACGGCGACGGGCGCACAGGTTGCCAAATCGATCGGCCAGAGTGCTGAAGAGACCGCACCTGAGGTGCTGTTCGATCCGCTTCAGATTGGCGGCAAATGGATGGATCCAACGCCGATTGCGGCCAGCGTAGATGGTAACGTCCTGCCCTTCCCTGGCAGCGAGCGCCCAACATCAAGCGCGCCTGTCCGCGCGCCGGAATCGGCCTTCGAGGGAGTGCCTCAATATGCCAAGTGGCCGGTGACGCTGGCGACGATTCCACCTGAAGATCCAGAAGTTTACGACATGATTTGCCGGGCCGATACGCTTGGCGTCTTCCAGATCGAAAGCCGGGCGCAGATGACGATGCTGCCGCGCCTACGCCCGCGCACCTTCTACGACCTTGTTATTGAAGTCGCGATCGTGCGCCCCGGCCCCATCCAGGGCGACATGGTTCACCCCTATCTGCGCCGCCGCCAAGGCAAAGAGCCGGTGAGCTACCCCTCCAAGGAGCTGGAGGAGGT
>CAKZYH010000281.1 GCA_937884725.1 uncultured Paracoccaceae bacterium | reverse complement strand
GTAATGATCCAATAAATCCCAGCCACCACAAAGAACACTTCAAACGGCGCAAACGTGTTCCCCTGAACGACAAGCCCCTGATAGGTGAGTTCACCCACCGTAATCGCCGACAACACCGACGATTCCTTCGTCATCGTCATCGTGTAGTTGGTGAGCGGCGGCAGCGCGGGCCGCAGGATCTGCGGAATGATCACGTGCCGCACCGCTTCCGCCGGCGACATCCCCACCGCCCGCGCCGAATCCCACTGACCCCGCGGCAGCGCCAGCACAGTCGCCCGCAGCACCTCCGCGTAGTAAGCGCTCGCAAACAACGTTAGCGCGATGGTCCCCGTGGTCAGAGCCGGCAGCCGCACACCGGCAAACGGCAGCCCGTAGTGCACCAGAAAAACGATGATGATGAACGGTATCCCGCGCACGATGGCGAGATAAACCATGATCAACACCTTCAGCGGCGCAAGCTTGATAAAGCTCGCCGCGGTAATGACCGCCGCCAATACAATGCCGCCCACCAGCGCGACGGCAACAATGCGCACCGTCAGCGCCGCGCCCTCCAAGAATTGAGGCCAGTAATCGAAGATAACACCGGGATCGAACGCCATCAGCGCCGCTCCGCCGCAATCTTGCGTTCCACCCGCTCGGTCAGGTTCGCAAGCACAAGGTTGATGACGAGAAAGTAGAGCGCCGCGCCAACCAGCGGCTCGAACGGCCTAAACTCGGCCGCTCCCATCTGCTGCGCCGCGCGCAACAACTCCACCACCGTTATGATCGATAAAAGCGCCGTCCCCTTCACCACGATGGTCGCCTCATTGAGAAGCATCGGCACAATCCGGCGAAACAGCTGCGGGAGAATAATTTTCGCCCAGATCAGCGCCGGCGTGAGCCCCAAGGCCGTCGCCGCCTCAAGCTGACCGACATCGAGCGCCCGCAACGACCCACGCTGGATCTCGGAAATGAATACGGCCGAATTCAGCGCGATGGCGACAATCCCCGCCGTCATTGGCCCCATATCAATGCCCGCGGACGGCAAAGCGTAGAAGCACAGAAAGATCTGAATGATCAGCGGCGTGCCCCGAATGAAGCTAATAAACACGCCGATTACAGCATTGACCGGCGCAATCTTAAACGAGCGCACGATCGTCAGCAGCGTGCCGCAGATGACCGCCAGCACAAAGGCGAGCGCCCCCAGCTGCAAGTTGACGAGGGCGAATGGGGCAAGATCAATTAGGCTTTCCCAAAAGAAGCCAAAGTTGAACTTCACCCCAGCCGCCCCCGCGTTTCGTTAGAACGAGCCTTCCGGCAGATAACCCTGGTCCGGAATTTCCATCTGGAAGCCGAACCACTTGTTCTGCAGCTCGTACAGGCGACCGTCGTCGCGCATCTTCTTGATGACGCTCGAGATAAAGTCGCGCAGCTCAAGGTCTTCCGGCCGCGTCACCCAAGCCATGTAGGTCCACTTATCGCCAGCCTCGACGGGCGCCACGAGTTCAAAAAGCTCCGGCCGCTCTTTCACCAGCACCGCAAGGTTGGGCAGCGACTGCATCACCGCATCGATCTCACCGTTGGCAAGCGCGACGTACGTATCGGGGAACGCGGTGTAGAGCTTCAGCTCACCAAAGCCCTCGACGTGCTCGGCCGCCAGCGCCTCGTCCTGCGCCTTCGCGATGGGCTCGGTGGATGACGCAAGCTGCGTGCCCACATTCTTGCCCACCAAGTCATCGAGCGACATAATACTGTCATCGCCCTTGCGTTTCATGATATAGGGCTGACCGTTCGCAATGGGGATCGTGTAGGCGTAGCGCTTGGCCCGCTCCTCGTTGATCGACACCGTCGTCGCCACAAAGTCGAACTTGCCGGCAAGCACGCCGGGCAGAATCCCCTGCCACGGCAAATCAAGCTGCTCCAGCTCAACCCCCATCTCGGCGACGACAACGTCCAAAATATCCTTGCCGTAGCCGACAATCTCGCCGTCCTCGACAAACTCGAACGGCGGGAATGCGGCCTCGGTCCCGACCGTGACGGTCCCCGATTCCATGATGTGATCGAGCGTACCCTGCGCCGCGGCCGGGACCGTTAGGCCGGCCAAAAGCGCGAGGGACAGTAAAAGGCGAGGCGTTTTCATCGGCAACTCCTGTGACTGAACGTTAGATATGGGGGGCGTCGAAGTAGTCCGCGCGAACCGCGGCTCCGATCAGATTGACAATGATCCGACCGGCAGTAATCGAGGTGATTTGGTTGAGGTCGGCCGCGGGGGTGATCTCAACAATGTCGAGCCCCTTCACCCGCCCCTTCTTCACCAGCCCATGGATCATGGTCCGAACTTGGTGGAACGTAAGCCCACCCGGCGCCGGACCTTCCACGGCCGGCATCACGGACGGGTCGAGCCCATCGGCGTCGATGGTGATGTAATAATTGCCGCCGTCGGGAATGCGATCGAGCACGGCCTGAACGCCGCCATCATGCACCTCAAACGCCGGGATGATGTTGGATCCATAGGCGAGTGCGGCCTCAGCCTCCTCGGTGCGCGCCGACCCCTGCGCGCGAATACCGATCTGAAAAATATCGCCGATATGGTCCATCTCCGCCGCGCGCCGGATCGGGCTGGAGAGCCCATCGGTCACGCCATTCACCTCAAGGCGCCAGTCAATGTGCGCATCGATCTGGATGAGCGTAATCGGCCCTTCATCGGACAGCGCACGGAAAATCGGGATCGGAATCCCATGGTCGCCGCCCAGCGTCACGGGCATCGCCCCAGCGGCCAGGATCTTGCGCACCGCCGCTTCAGCGCGCGCATAGTGCCCGCCGCGATGCTCATGAATGTCGTAGGGCACGTTGCCCACATCCACGACCTTCAGCGCACGGTTGTCGTAGATCGGACCGCCGACATCATAGTCATAGTGGTTCAGCGCGCGACAAATCCGGTTGGTGATCCGCCGCACCGAGTCCGGCGCATTGATCTGGTCGTTCGCAATTGCGGCCGACGTGTACGCACTGCCATAGGGAATGCCCAAAACCGCCACGTGCGCCTCCAGCGAATCAAGGTCGGAGATGAGCGCCGCATACAGAAAAGACTCATCCACCGTGGAGGGCGGGACCGTTAGCGGCAGGCTCATGCGCCGTGTCTCCTCAAACCTTGATGGAAGGAGAGGCTAGTTGGCGCGGACCTTGCTGAAGAGGGGCGTACCTGCACGCGTGCTTGCAAAGGTTGCACGATGGATGGACGCGAAATGGGCGTGGCTCCGGACTTAGCGGGGCGGGATCTGGACTTGCTCTTGGCCTTCCGCGCGGTGGCCGAAGCCGGCGGCATCACGGCGGCGGAGCGGCGGCTCGGGATCGAACGATCCGTCATCAGCCGGCAAGTCAAGGCGCTGGAAGAACGGCTCGGCGGCCGCCTGTGCCAACGTGGCCCCCGGGGTTTCGAATTGACCGAGCTGGGCGAAGCGGCATTGTCAGAGACGGCGGCCGTTCACGACCTCTTTGCCAGGCTCAACACGCGGCTTGGTGAAGCGCGTCAGTCGGCTGGTGGCGCACTGACGCTGGCTGTCGCCGATAACTGCATGAGCAACAGGGCCGCGAGGATGCCGCAGCTGCTATCGGCCTTCATGGAAGCTGCGCCACGGTGTCGCTTCTCGCTTACGATTATGCCGCCCATGCAGATCCGAGACGCGTTGCGCTCACGCCAGGCGGATGTTGCGGTGATGGGCGAGCCGTTTGGCTCTGACGACTTGGTCTTCATGCCGTACTTCTCCGAAGATTTTCGGCTTTACGTCGCCGTCGGGGAGGACGAGACGGTCCCCCACATCTCTGAGCTGCGCGAGCGCGGCATTGGCCTCGTGGTGCGAGAGGGCGAGCGCACGCCGGCTGCAGCCCTTGGGTTACGGCTCAACCTTGATGTGAAGGTCAATGCGTCGGGCCTGGAAGCGGTCGCAATGCTCTTGGCCACAGGGCGATTTGCGGGCCTTCTGCCGACCCATCTCGCAGCCGCCATGGGTGGTTTGCCAGCGCTACGCGAGGTGCGCGGTGCCGAAAAGCTAGGCGTTGCAACCCGTTTCGGCTTCGTCTTCAACAACGGCTGCTACAGGACTCCAGCCTTAGACCGCCTCTTCGAAGTGGGCGAGCAGGTCTACACGGCCTGAGCGCTACCGCGCTTGCCCGGCTGTCGCCACCTCAGCCGTTCTCGCGTGCGATCTGCAGAAAGCGGGCGATAATCGGCTCAAGATCGGTATTCGTCTCAGGCGACGCAATCATCGCGTCCACATCGCACCCGTCGCGAATAAAGCCGGCCCGGTTGGTCTCAAACCACGCGCTCGCCTCCGCGGGCCCCGCTTCGATGTGCGGTTGGATCCCCCAGACCGGCCCGTGCGCCCAGCGCCACACCTGGTTGTCGCAGGCCGCGCTGCGGGCAAGCACGACAATGTCAGGATGCGCTGCGCGCACCTCATCCCCGTGCCAGTGCAGCGTCCGCGACGGGCTCGGCAGCCCTTGCATCAGCGGATCGTCGGCGGCCGCTTCGGTCATGCTGACGGGGTGGTACCCAACCTCCTTGGCGGGGCGCTTCACCACTTCATCCCGGCCCACAAGCGCTGACGCCAACACCTGCGCGCCATAGCAGAGCCCAATCATCGGCGTGCCGCGGGCCCCAAGCGTTTTCAGAAAATCGTGCTGCGCCTCAATCCAAAGCTCGCCATCATAGGCGCCGGCAAGGCTCGCCGACACGAACACGCCGCAATACTCAGCCAGCGGCGGAGGGTCGCCGCGCGCCGGATGGTGCCGCACCACCGGCAACCCGCTCGTCGTGATCGCATAGTCGAACCGGTTCTCCGGCTGCGGCTCTTCCCAGTTGTCCAAGTATAAAAACGGGGCGGTCACGCGGGCACCTTGATCGGCTTCGGCCATGTCGGATCGCGGAACTCTTGGATCTCCAGCAAATAACCATCCGGATCGCGGAAGAAGAAATGGTAGATGTTGAACTTCTCATAGAACGTGAGCGGCTTCACGAACTCAACACCCTTGCCAGCCAAATACTCCGCCCACCCGTCCACATCGCCAGACACCAGCGTCACAATAACGCCGTGCTTATCCTCGGGCGGTTTGGCGTGGTTGCACACACCCAAAAAGCCAGCCGGGCCAACGCTATAGATACGGCAAGGACCTTGGTCGAGCGCGAGCGGCAACCCCAAAACGTTGCCATAGAAGTCCGAGGCCTTTTCCAAGTCTTCAGTATAAATGAAGGTGACGATCTGGTCGAACGGGGGAGGGGCCATCAGTGGGGTCCTTTCGCCATGGGGGCTGCGCGCGCTGTCGCCGTCGCCGCCTCGTCCACCGTGCCGTCGGGATAAAGGATCACGGCGTAGTCAGCGGCAGCGGCGGCGGCGCTAATCAAGTCATCGGCAACATCTTGTGCCACGGCCGCCGGATCGCGTTTGAACGGATCGCCGTGCCCCGCACCGCCGGGGAGATATAGCTCCAGCGCGTCCCCCTTCGGCACCGTCT
>CAKZYH010000280.1 GCA_937884725.1 uncultured Paracoccaceae bacterium | reverse complement strand
AGCACCACCAAATCATAATTCCCGCCATTGAGTGTCGAAGCGAGCAGCGCAGCGCTCCCCGGCGCTTCGGAGCCGAAGTGAATGTCGGACAAATGGGCGATGCGGGTCGGCACGATCAGCTGTTGTCTTTGGTGGTGAGAATTCTGATGGCCGACCGCTCCACCTGAACCGTCGCCGGGAGCCGTACCAGAACCTTCTCCCCGTCGAGCATGAACCGCAGCTTGGGTTGATGCCGCCGGCGCGGCCCGGTGACGTGCAGGGCACTCGCGTCGTACGGATTGAGGCCGAACTCGCCGCTAATGCCACCCAAAACCGTCCGCGCCAACGCTTCGCCGATGCGCAGCGCGTAGCGCGTGTTGAGCGGAAAGACCGACAGGCTGGCATCGGTAATGTCGGTGCGGACCGGGCGCGGCAATAACTGTCCGCTCACCGTGCCCAGAACCACCACCAGGGACTGGCTTTTGATGTGCTGGTGCGTGCCGTCAGGGTCTGTGATGTCGGCGAGAAGGGTTTTGTCGCGCCACAGCGTCCGCGCCGCGTGCGTCGCAAGATGCGCTTTCGTGCTGAGCGCCATCCGGCCGCGTGCACGCTCGCGGTGCACGCCGATGCGCACCGGCAGCCCCACAGCGGCGGAGTGCAGAAAAATCTCGCCGTTGACCGTCGCGATATCGAAGCGCTGCGTGTAACCCGCGGCAATCACGGCCAGCGCAGCGTCACGGTCCACCGGCACGCCATAGTCGCGCGCAAGAAGGTTCATCGTGCCGCCGGGCAAAATCCCGATCGGCACGTCGCGCGCGCGATGCGCCGCAATTACGGAGCGGATTGTGCCGTCGCCGCCGTCCGCGATGACGATGTCGCTGGGCTGCTCGAGGCTTGCTGCGATCTGCGCGTCGATGCTGCCAGGATGGCGGATGAGCTCAAATCCCGCCTCGCGCAGCCGATCAGCATCGTTGTGCCGGCCGCCAGACAAATGGGTCCCGGCTTTGGTGTTGAGAATGAGGGTTGCGGTGGGCATCTGCTGGATATCGGTCGTGTTTCAACACCAACGCTTTACCCGGGCGCTCGGTTCGGCTTTGTCGGGATGAACGAGCGGCACCGCGCAGGCGGAGCGGCGGGGAGGGCGGGTTTGGCCGGTCAGTGGCAGCGGGTGACGGAAGGCGCACGGCAAGCGGCGCAGGCGCTGGAAGACCGCGTCACCAACATGGTTGCGCCTTCGTTGCGGCTTGGCGTCACGGGCCTGTCGCGCTCCGGCAAAACCGTGTTTTTGGCCGCTCTCGTCCACAACTTGGTGCACGGTGGCCGCCTTCCGCTGTTCAAAGCCTACGCGGAGGGCCGGCTCTCAAGCGCCCAGCTCGCCCCCCAGCCCGACGATGAGGTCCCGCGCTTCCCCTACGAGGGCCACGTGCGGGCACTCGCTGACAAACGAGTATGGCCCGCCTCCACCCACCGGATCGCCCAGCTGCGCGTGACGATCAACTACCAGAGCGGCCGCGCTTTCGGCCGCCGGCTGGGGCCGGGACAACTGCATCTCGACCTAGTCGACTACCCGGGCGAGTGGCTCCTCGATCTGCCGCTCCTCCAGCAAAGCTATGAGGACTGGAGCGCCGAAGCGCTGCGGGAGGCCGCCCAACGCCCCATCGAAGCGACCGTCTGGCGCGATGCGCTCGCCGGGATCAATCCCGATGGGCCGGAGACGGACGAAGACGCCGAGGTGCTGGCGGAAGCGTTCACCGCATACCTCACCGCAGTGCGCGCCGACCCAGACCGCCTGGCTTCCCTCCCGCCCGGGCGCTTCTTAATGCCTGGCGACCTCAAAGGCTCGCCCGCGCTCACCTTCGCGCCCCTGCCGCCCGCCGACGAGGCCGCGCCCGGCTCGCTGCGCGCAATGATGGCGCGGCGCTACGAGAGTTACAAAACCCACGTTGTGCGCCCCTTTTTCCGCAGCCACTTCGCCCGCCTCGACCGCCAGGTGGTGCTGGTCGATGTCCTCTCCGCGCTCAACGGCGGCCCAGCCGCGCTCGAAGAGTTGCGCCGCGCCCTCGCGCAGGTCCTCGCCTGCTTCCGGCTCGGCAAAGTCGGCGTGTTCGGCAAACTCATCGACCGGCGGATCGACCGCATCGTGTTCGTCGCCACCAAGGCCGACCACATGCACCACACCGACCACGACCGCCTCGAAGCAATCCTAAAACACCTGGTAGCCGAAGCCATCGAGACCGCAGCCTTCTCAGGTGTTGCCGTGGATGTGGCTGCGATGGCGGCCGTGCGTGCCACGCGCGAGGCGGAGGTCAGCCACAATGGCGAAATGGTCCCCGCCATCGTCGGCGTCCCCATGCCCGGCGAAATCTTCGGCGAGCGCGAGTTCGACGGCACCCGCGAGGTCGGCCTCTTCCCCGGCGATCTCCCGGACGACCCAGCCGACGTCTTCACCGCACCGCGCGATGCCTACGGCGTCACGACGCTGCGCTTCCGGCCCGGCGAAATCGAGCACAGCGCCGATGGGGTCACGCTGTCGCTCCCGCACATCCGGCTCGACAGGGTGATGGAGCATCTCATGGGGGACCGGCTGGCATGAAGCGGACGCGGCGGCGGCCTTCGGTCTTCGAGCTCGACGAGACCGAGTACCAAGAAACCGTGTTGCCGGACGAGGACGACGTCGTTCTGCCCGCCCCGCCGCTCCCGCAAGAGCGGCGCGGTTGGAGCTGGTGGTCCCTCGTGCTCGCGGGCGTGTCAGGCCTTGCAACCCTCGCCCTATCGCTCAGCCTGACCGCCTTCGTGATGGACCTATTCGCCCGCTCGCCCATCCTCGGGACCGTGGCCGGCGCGCTCGCGGTACTCACGCTGGTCGGCCTCTTCGGCGTCGGACTTCGCGAATGGCTCGCGCTGCGGCGGCTCAGCGAAGTCTCCGCCATCCGCACCGAGGCTGAAGAGGCCGTGCGCGAAGACGATGCCGAACTCGCCCGCGATGTGCTGACCGACCTCATCACGCTCTACAGCGCGCGCCCCACCACCGCCGCCGGCCGAAAAGCCCTCGAAGGCCACATGCGCCAGGTGATCGACGGCCGCGACTTGATAGGGCTAGGCGAGCGAGAGGTGTTGGCAAACCTCGACAAGCAAGCCCTTGCCGAAATCGTCTCTGCCTCGCGCCAAGTCGCGGCCGTGACCGCGCTCTCACCCCGCGCCCTCGTCGATGTGGCGTTCGTGGTCTTCGCCTCCCTCAAGCTGATCCGGCGCGTCGCCACCATCTATGGCGGGCG
>CAKZYH010000279.1 GCA_937884725.1 uncultured Paracoccaceae bacterium | reverse complement strand
AAGGTTGCAGGCTTTATCAAGCTGCAGGTGCCGGCCGCGGCGGCGACACCCTCGCCGCCCATTGGCCCGGCTTTGGGTCAACGTGGGCTCAACATCGTGATGTTCACGAAAGAGTTTAACGCCAAGACGCAGGACATGGAAAAGGGCGCGCCGTGCCCGACCGTGATCACCTACTACACCGACAAGTCGTTCACGTTTGAGATCAAGACGCCGCCGGTGACCTATTTCTTGAAGAAGGCGACAGGATTGGCGTCCGGCTCAAAGCTGCCGGGCAAAGAGAAGGCCGGAACTGTGGGCCGCGACAAGGTACGAGAGATCGCCGAAGCGAAGATGAAGGATCTGAACGCCGACACCGTGGAGCAGGCAATGCGCATGGTGGAGGGCTCGGCCCGGTCCATGGGCCTGGAGGTGGTCGACTAATGGCAAAGCGCATGAAAGCCGCCTACGAGGGCGTTGATCGCAATAAGCAGTACCCGCTCGATGAAGCGGTCAAAATGCTGAAAGACCGGACGAAGGTGAAGTTCGACGAGACCGTCGAGATCTCCTTTAATCTCGGCGTCGACCCGCGCCACGCAGACCAGATGGTCCGTGGTGTGTGCGTTCTTCCGAACGGTACGGGCAAGGACGTGAAGGTTGCCGTGTTTGCGCGCGGCGATAAGGCTGAAGAGGCGAAGGCCGCTGGCGCGGATATCGTTGGCGCCGAGGAGCTTGTCGCTGAAGTTCAGTCCGGCAAGATCGACTTCGAACGCTGCATTGCATCGCCCGACATGATGCCGCTGGTCGGCCGCCTCGGTAAGGTGTTGGGCCCGCGCGGCCTGATGCCGAACCCTAAGGTCGGCACGGTCACGCCCGATGTGGCGAAGGCGGTAAAGGATGCCAAAGGCGGCGCGGTGGAGTTCCGCGTTGAAAAGGGCGGCATCGTTCACGGGCCGGTGGGTAAGGTCTCGTTTGAAGAGGACAAGCTAGTCGAGAACGTCCGCGCGTTCTGGGAAGCTGTGAACCGGGCAAAGCCGACCGGTGCGAAAGGGACCTACATGAAGAAGGCGGCGATGAGTTCGACCATGGGGCCGGGCATCAAAGTGGATCTGACTACAGTCCCGGCGGCGTAGCGTGAAGTTTTTGGCAACCGTCGCGGTTGCAATCACGCTGGGTGTGTGGGTGGTGCCTGCGAGCGCCATCGGCACGGAAGCTCAGCGCAATTGCTTCGCGGCGGCGGCCATGGTGGAGGCGGTTTCGAAGCAAGCTAAGGGGAGTGTTGCGCGGTCTGACTTATCGCAAGCGCAAAGTGCACTTCGGCGATGGGGCATGTCGGTGGCGCGAAACGATCCGAGCACTAACGTATTCACCCTGCGCGGAAAACTTCGCAAGGCGGTGGAGCCGCTGGTGGTGGCGCGCATGACGAAGGAGCGTAGTTCTTGGGGTGGCTCACCGACCAGTGCGCAAGCTAAAGCGCTGCTGAGTGACCTGAAGGGCGAAATGGGGCAGTGCAACAGTCTGTTTTGAGTTCGCTTGTGCGCGCAGTCGCGGTGCAAGCCGGGGTGCAGCGACTGAGTGAGGAGCGCCACGGCGATGCGTGAAGAGAAAATCGGCCGGTGGGGCAAGATCGGGCTTGGCGTGTTGGTGGCATGCGCAACCGTATTGGTGATGCGACTGATTGAGGTTTTGTTCTGATGAGCGAAGGCGCTACCAGAACATAATGAGCTTCCCTCGGCTCCGGCTGGGGGTAGGGCGCTCTCCTTCAAGGGAGGGCAGCCTGTCCGAGACTGCAGGTGGGGTGCGTTGCGTAAAAACCCCTTAATTGCCTGCACAGACGGGGTCGGAACGGAAGTTCGCTCCGGGACGGGTATTGAGTTGCCTTGCAAAGCGTTCGCGCGGCGCAGGGTTTGATGAGCCGGGGCGGTGAAAGCCGTCCCATTGTCTTGGAGAGAACGGTGGATCGAGCCGAAAAACGCGAAATGGTGAGCTTCCTCGATGAAGTGTTCACCACGTCCGGCTCCGTGGTTGTGACCCACTATAAGGGTCTCAGCGTCGCCGAGATGACCGACCTTCGTGTCCAGATTAAACAGGCTGGCGCGAAGTTTAAGGTGATCAAGAACAGGCTCGCCAAGATTGCGCTGGACAATACCGACCAGGCCAACGGCAAAGAAATGTTCGTGGGTCCGGTGGGCATCGCTTACGGGACTGATCCCGTGGCGGCGCCGAAGGTGCTGACCGAGTACGTGAAGAAGAACGACAAGCTGGTGATCATCGGTGGGCTTTTGGGTCCCTCGGTGATGGACGAGAAGGGCATTGAGGCACTTGCCAAAATGCCGCCCATCGAGGAGCTGCGCTCCAAGCTGTTGGGTGTCCTTCTCATGCCGGGGTCGAACTTTGCGCGCGTCCTCAATCAACCGGGTGACAAGCTGGCACGCCAGCTCAACGCACCGGGTCAGAACCTTCTGGGTGTTCTCAGCGCATACAAAGCGAAACTGGATGCGGCGGCTTGAAACAGCCACTGAACCGAACCGACAACCGAACTGGAAACGAGTAACATGGCAAATCTGGATAGCCTTTACGATGAACTGTCGAAGCTGACGGTTCTGGAAGTGTCTGAGCTGGTGAAGAAGCTGGAAGATGGCTGGGGCGTATCTGCTGCGGCCGCGGCTCCCGCTGCAATGATGGCGATGCCTGCCGCTGCTGGCGGTGATGCGGCTGCGCCGGCGGAAGAGCAGACCGAGTTCGACGTTATTCTTGAGTCCGCTGGCGACAAGAAGATCAACGTCATTAAGGAAGTGCGTGGCATCACCGGCCTCGGTCTGAAGGAAGCCAAAGACCTGGTCGAAGGCGCACCCAAGCCCGTGAAGGAAGGCGCTTCCAAGGAAGAGGCCGAGGACATCAAGGGCAAGCTGGAAGGCGTCGGCGCGAAGGTCTCGCTGAAGTAAGCGTGGCTTCGCCCTCGGGCGACAACCGGTCGTTGCGGCCGGGACGACAAAACTTGCCGGTGCACCTATATCGGGTGTGCCGGTAAGCGCGTCTTCATAATGGCGCACGCTGTGCGGTGGCTTGCAGGGGCCCCGCTTTAGACGGCTTGGCAGGCCGTGCGCGAGGCAGATCAGGCCGCCTCGCCATGATTGGATCGGAGCATTCGGCCGGATGCTCTAGAGGGCAGAACGGAACATATGACGCAAGCATTCAGCGGTCGTAAGCAGGTTCGCAAGTGGTTCGGGTCCATCCGTGAAGTGACGGACATGCCCAATCTGATCGAGGTGCAAAAAGCCTCCTACGATCAGTTCCTTATGGTTGAGAAGCCAGAGGGTGGGCGGATCAAGGATGAGGGGCTGGAAGGGGTTTTCCGGTCAGTGTTCCCTATCCAGGACTTCGCCGGCACCGCCATGCTGGAGTTTGTCGACTACGAGTTTGAAGCGCCGAAGTTTGACGTTGATGAGTGCCGTCAGCGCGACATCACGTACGCCGCGCCGCTGAAGGTGAAGCTGCGGCTCGTGGTGTTTGACGTTGATGAGGACACCGGCGCGAAGAGCCCGCGCGAGTTCAAGGAGCAGGATGTCTACATGGGCGACATGCCGCTCATGACGGACAACGGCACTTTCATCATCAACGGCACGGAGCGGGTGATCGTCTCCCAGATGCACCGTTCGCCGGGCGTCTTCTTCGATCACGACAAGGGCAAGACCCACTCGTCGGGCAAGCTGCTGTTTGCCGGCCGGATTATTCCCTATCGCGGCTCTTGGCTCGACATTGAGTTCGACGCCAAGGACATTGTGCATGCGCGGATCGACCGTCGGCGCAAAATCCCGGTCACCAGCTTGATGATGGCGCTGGGCTACAACCCGGAAGAGATCCTGCACACCTTCTACGATCGCATCGAATACACACGCGACGGCGATGGCTGGCGCACGCCGTTCAATGGCGATGTTCTGAAGGGTCAGAAAGCGTCCACCGACTTCGTGAACGCGGATACCGGCGAAGTGGTCATTGAGGAAGGCCGCAAGATCACCGCGCGGACGATCCGTCAGCTGACCGAGGCGGGGCTGAAGGCCCTCAAGGTCTCCGATGACGAGCTTTTGGGCCGCTATCTCGGCGATGATGTCATCGACGCCACCGGCGTAGTGGTTGCCGAAGCGGGTGATGAAATCAGCGAGAAATTTCTCGAAGAAGTTGCGAGCCGCGACGACCTGTTTTCGGTCCACGAAGAGCTTGAGGTGGTCGAGGAAGCGGACGGGCCGCGGATTTATCGCGCTGGGGGTGGCGCAATCCGCCTGACGATGCTCGACATCGACCACGTCACCAAAGGCGCCTACATTCGCAACACGCTGGCGGCTGACAAGAACGACAGTCGTGAGGCGTCCCTGTTCGACATCTACCGTGTGATGCGTCCTGGCGAGCCGCCGACCATTGAGACGGCGGAGAACATGTTTGCGTCGCTGTTCTTTGATCCGGAGCGATACGATCTTAGCGCCGTCGGCCGGGTGAAAATGAACATCCGCCTCGACCTTGATGCGCCTGATACGCAGCGCACGTTGCGACGCGAAGATATGATGGCTGTCATCAAGACGCTCATCGACCTTCGTGACGGACGCGGTGAGATCGACGACATCGACAACCTCGGAAACCGGCGTGTGCGCTCGGTGGGCGAGCTGATGGAGAACCAGTACCGGCTGGGTCTTTTGAGGATGGAACGCGCCATTAAGGAACGTATGTCCTCGGTCGAGATCGACACGGTGATGCCGCAGGACCTTATCAACGCGAAGCCGGCGGCGGCTGCGGTGCGCGAGTTCTTCGGCTCCTCGCAGCTGTCACAGTTTATGGACCAGACGAACCCGCTGTCTGAGGTGACCCACAAGCGCCGTCTTTCGGCGCTTGGGCCGGGTGGTCTGACACGCGAGCGTGCGGGCTTTGAGGTGCGCGACGTGCACCCGACGCACTATGGCCGGATTTGCCCGATTGAAACGCCGGAGGGGCCGAACATCGGCCTCATCAACTCGCTTGCGACGTTTGCGCGGGTAAACAAATACGGCTTCATCGAGGCGCCCTACCGCAAGGTGGTTGAGGGCAAGGTGACGGACGACGTCATCTACCTGTCGGCCATGGAAGAGGCGAAGCACTCGGTCGCGCAGGCGAATGCTGCGCTTCTCGATGATGGTCGGTTTGAGGAAGATCTGACCGTTGTGCGTGCTCAGGGCGACGTGACCATGATGCCATCCGAGCGGGTGGACCTCATGGACGTGAGCCCGAAGCAGCTGGTGTCGGTGGCGGCGGCGCTCATTCCGTTCTTGGAGAACGACGACGCCAACCGTGCGCTGATGGGCTCCAACATGCAGCGTCAGGCCGTGCCGCTGGTCCGCGCCGAGGCGCCGTTTGTGGGCACGGGCATGGAAGGTCGTGTGGCGCGCGATTCGGGCGCTGCGATTACGGCCCGCCGGACCGGTGTGGTGGACCAGGTCGATGCGACGCGTATCGTTATCCGCGCGTCGGAGGACTTAGATCCAACCCAATCCGCGGTGGACATTTATCAGCTGATGAAGTTCCAGCGCTCGAACCAGAACACGACTGTGAACCAGCGGCCGTTGGTGCGGGTGGGCGACATCGTTCAGAAGGGCGAGATCGTTGCCGACGGGCCGTCCACGGAGCTCGGCGATCTGGCGCTGGGACGGAACGTGCTCGTCGCGTTCATGCCGTGGAACGGGTACAACTTCGAAGACTCGATCCTTCTGTCGGAGCGGATCGTACGCGATGACGTATTCACGTCAATCCACATCGAAGAGTTCGAAGTGGCGGCGCGCGACACCAAGCTCGGGCCGGAGGAGATCACCCGCGATATTCCAAACGTATCGGAAGAGCAGCTGCGCAACCTCGATGAAGCGGGCATTGCCTACATCGGCGCCGAGGTGCAGGCGGGCGATATCCTGGTCGGCAAGATCACGCCGAAGGGTGAAAGCCCGATGACGCCGGAGGAAAAACTCCTGCGGGCGATCTTCGGTGAGAAGGCGTCCGACGTGCGCGATACCTCGCTGCGTGTGCCGCCGGGTGTTGTGGGGACCATCGTTGAGGTGCGGGTGTTCAACCGGCACGGCATCGAGAAGGACGAGCGGGCCCAGGC
>CAKZYH010000278.1 GCA_937884725.1 uncultured Paracoccaceae bacterium | reverse complement strand
AACGACATGCGCGCTGAATAAAACCCGGCGAGGGTGAGCTTGCCGCCTTTGTGCAGGCGTGGCACGGCCATATCGATGATGTCGTCAGCGCCACTGGCGTCGATGATGTGGCCGACTTGGGCGTCGTCATCGTCGGGCGCGAGAACAGTGTAGCCGGTAGCGCCTTGGCGGCGGGACGCGCGGGTTTCGTGGACAACTGGTGCGCCGCCAAGGGCGACCGCGATGCGGGCAATCAGCCGGCCGAGCACGCCGTGGCCGACAATCCGGTCGGGCAGGCCGCCGCGGGCGATGGCGTGGTGCGCCGTTGCCGCAAGCGATAGGAGCGTGAATTCTGCGCGGGCCGACGCGACCGGAATGGCGCGGTCGGAGGGGACGACGAGGTGGGCCGCGGAGCCGCCGAATAGGGCGCTCACGTCGGTGAAGCAGCGGGCACCGGGGACGAACACGGCCTCACCCGAACGGGGGCCGTCGGCGATGCGGCCGACCGTTTCGTAGCCCGGAACAAGGGGATAGCTGAGGCCGGGGAAGGGCGGCATCGAGCCATCCCACAACATGCGCTCAGTGCCCGATGAGATGGCCGAATGGGTCACTTCGACCACCACATCATCGTCCGCCGGAGGGGTCAGCGAGACCTTCCGGGTCCCAATGGCGCGCGGGCGCTCAAGGACGATTGCGAGGGTTTCCATGACAGCCTTTTGTTTTGCAGCGTCATGCGCTGCGGCCTTTCGTTCGGGTCCGCCGGGCGCGCTTAGCCGAAGCTGATCTGCGTCAGCGGACCGCAGCTGTCAGATTACATTGACAGTAAGGGTTGTCAATATAATCTCACGCGTGCGGACAGCCCCTGAACCAACACCTTGTTGCGTGAATGAAGCGGGCGAACGGTCTGGAAGCCCGCGTCAGTGAGGAGTTGGCGGACCTCGTTGGCAGTGCGCAGGCGGCCTTGGCCCATGGCTCTGAAATACCATGGAAAATAAACATCGAGGCCAGAAGGTTGAGATGGATCGGCAAATGGTTCGATGACCAAAAGTTCGCGCGATCCGATGCTTCGCGCGACATTCGCGAGCAACGTTGCGACAGCTTCATCATCGTGATCGTGCAGTACGCGCACGAGGGTGAAAAGATCGGGCTCGGCAGGCAACGAATCGGCAAAAAAATTGAAAGAAAATGCCCTCGCGCGGTCGACCATTCCGGCCTCTGCGAAGGCGTTTTCGGCAAGCGGCACCACATCGGGCCGGTCACCCACAAGGGCTGACATTGATGGGTGGCGCGCGAGCGCGGCGAGCGCGAAGGCGCCCGCACCGCCGCCAAGATCCATAAGGTGAGACGCGCGGGAGAAGGCGCGGTTGTGCAAGACGGCGGCGTGGATGAAGGCTTGGCTTGCCGCCATCAGGCCGGAGTAGCCCTCGCTCGCTTCAGCGTTTGGCCCGGCGGCGGCGGCATAGCCCCAAAAGTTGCCCAGCGCGCTGTCACGTTCCCCGCGCAACAGCGCGACGGGGTCGGCAAGGTCGGCATAGAGGCGGTGGTGGTGGCCAACCATTTCCGCAACGCCGCCTTGGCCCAGAATGGCGGCGCCCGCGAGGCCGAGGCCCCAGCCATGGCTGCGCCGGTTGATAAGGCCAAGGGCTTCGCCGGCGCGCATGAGGGTGACGACCGAGCGCTGCGGCATGGCAAAGGCTTGGGCGAGTTCATCGGTGGAGCGGGGGCGCTCGCGCAGGAGCGCAAAAGCGTCGAGCTCCACGAGGGCGCTCAGCGTTTGCGCGTAAACAAAGCCTGACACCACATCGAACAGCGCGCGGGTTTGCCGGGCCGCGACGGGGCGTGCGAAGGGGAGCGCTGCGATCACATCGTGAAAGCGCGGGGTGGAGACGAGGCGGTCGCGCAAGCGGTCGATGCGGTCGCGCAGTTTGGCGGCCCGCCGCGGTTGCGCGGCAGGGTCGGTGGTGGGCTTAGGCAGCGACAGACACCAAAGATTTCGGCAGGAACCGCGCCGCTTGACGATCTATAAGGCCGCGAAGGGCTTCTGCGCCGTCGCCATCCGGGACTAGGGTTACGGCTTCTGCGAGGGTGGATTTTAGGAGCGACACGGCGCCAGCGATGCCATGCATGGCGACCGCGTTGGGTCGGCCGTGCAGCGCGTCTTGGCCGATGGGTTTGCCGTGGTTCGTGGCATCCGCGGCGTTGCCCACGCAGTCGTGGATGTCGTCGGCGATTTGGTAGGCGGTGCCGAGGCGAGCGCCGACCCGTCGCCAAACGGCAATGTCGCCGCCTGCAGCGGCGGCGCCGCCGACGGCAGCGGCCTCGAACAGTGCGCCGGTTTTGGCCGCATGATAGGCGCCCAGCACCGTTTGCGGCTCACCCTCCATGGCTTGGCCGGCAACGAGGCCGTGGGGCGTTCCAGCGCTTTGGCAGATGGCCGAGAGGAGCGTGGGAAGACGGTCGCCAGCGTCGGCGGCGACATCGGACAGCGCTTGGAAGGCCATCACGATCAGTGCATCGCCGGCCAGAAGTGCAATCGGCTCGTCGAACGCGCAGTGCACGCTGAGTTTGCCGCGGCGCATCTCGGCATTGTCGAAACAGGGCAGATCGTCGTGCACCAGCGAGGCGCAGTGCAAGAACTCCACCGCGGCCGCGAGAGCGTCGCTGACGGCGGGACGGTCATCCCCGCATGCGAGCGCCACACCCAGCGCGAATGAGGGGCGAACCCGCGCACCGCCGGGGAACAGTGCGTGGTTTATCGCCTGGCCCAATCGCGGTGGTTGATCTCGACCTTTGAGGTGACGGTGGAGGGCGTTTTCGACCCGGAGTGTTATCTTATTGCTCGCCATCGACTGTCTACACTTGTTGACACAGTTGATCGTCAGTTAGACTGATCACATGACCGCCTTCTGTCAATCAATCGATGGCCTCCCTCGGGTGACCATCATCGGAGCGGGGATCGGTGGGCTCACCGCAGGCTATGCGCTGCAGGCGGCGGGTGCACAAGTGACGATCCTGGAGCGTCAACCGTTGATCGGCGGCAAGGCGCGCAATCACGCCACCGGCGGCGTGGCGGCGCCGGGCGGTCCTACTGTGCTGACAATGCGAGAGATTTTCGATCAGCTCTTTGCCGCAGGCGGCGAGAGCTTGTGCGAGCATGTGTCGCTGGAGCCGCTGGAGGTGTTAGCCCACCATCGCTGGTCGGCGAACGAACGTCTCGATCTTTACCACGACGTCGACCGGAGCGCTGAGGCGGTTTTGGAGTTCGCCGGGCGTGCCGAGGCCGACGGGTACAGACGGTTTGTGGCGGCGGCGTCTCGAATCTTTCGCACCGTGGAGAAGCCGTTTTTGCTGTCACCCAAACCTGACTTATTTGGTTTGGCGCGCTCCACGGGACCTTTGGGCGCCACGCACATTAAGCCATTCGATGCGATGTGGCGGGCGATCGGGCATCATTTTAAGGATCCGCGGCTGCGGCAGCTTTTTGCCCGGTACGCGACCTATGTGGGTTCTTCGCCGTTTGCGTGCCCGGCGACGCTGATGCTGGTTGCGCATGTGGAGCAGCGCGGCGTTTGGGCGATTAAGGGCGGAATTGCAGCGCTCGCCAAGGCCATTGGCGAGGGGATCGAGCGGCTTGGCGGCACCATCGTCACCGACGCGCCGGTGGACGAGATTGTGGTCTCTGGGCGCTCTGTGACCGGTGTGCGGGCGGCCGGGCAGACATTTTCGTCCGACATTGTGGTCATGAACGGTGACGCATCGGCGCTGGGCAAAGGGCTGTTTGGCAAGGCGGTGAGTCGCGTTGCCCACGAGGTGCAGCCAGCGCAGCGCTCGCTGTCGGCGGTGACGTTTAGTGCAGCTGCGGTGAGCGACCGTCCGCTGCCTTATCATACGGTTTTGTTTGGCCGGGATTACCCGGCCGAGTTTCAGGCGTTGTTTAAAGAGCGCCGCACCCCTGACGACCCCACCGTTTATGTCTGCTCGCCCGATGGAGCGACTGCGGACGGCAAGCCCCAACCGATTTTGATTGTCATGAACGCGCCCGCCGATGGCGACAGGCGTCCCTTGACCGATGAGGAGATTGAGCGATGCCACAGTCAGGCGATGGAGACGCTGGAGCGTTGCGACCTGCCGCTCACCCTTTTGCAGACGGTGCCGACGACGCCATGCGACTTCGCGGCGATGCTGCCGGCGACGGGCGGAGCACTTTACGGGAGAGCCTCCCACGG
>CAKZYH010000277.1 GCA_937884725.1 uncultured Paracoccaceae bacterium | reverse complement strand
AGCGCGGCGGGCGTGACGTTCAGCTCCGCCGCCGCTTTGGCGAAGCTGAGATTGCGGGCAGCGGCGTCAAACGCGCGCAACGCGGTGAGCGATGGCAGTCTCATGACCGCCCGATACACAAATTTTCCTTAACTGTACATATCAAAAGTCTCGTTTGTAAAAAGCCAGGATTCCTACCAATTTCGTATCAGCAACCAACAGGGCTTCACCGAACAACACCGAAAGGAACTGAACCATGAAGTATCAACGCTTACATATATCGGTCAATGACCGCGAAGCCGCCATCGAACGGGCCCATCACCTGCGCAGCCGAGCGCTCCGGGACATGGTGGGGAACATGTTCAAAGCCCGCACCAAAGACGATGCTGGCATCATCCAAGGAGCCCCTCAGGCTCAATGAGACCCGCGCAAGCAGGAAAGGCCTAGCCCGAACCGAGGCACCACCTCGGATCAGGCCGGGCTTTCCATGCGCCCGCCAGTGGCGTCGGACCCTGCGCCATCGCCAAAAGTGGCTAGGACAGCATCCAGACGCCCATGGCGATCATCATTACGTTCTCAGTGAGGCTCACAAAGCCAAGCGGAACGCGCGAGTCGCCCCCTACGCAAGCGCACTTCAACTCGCGGCGATCCACATAAACCGCCTTAAACACCGACACGGCACCAATGCTGCCGATCACCAAACCGGTGAGCGCCGCTGGCACCATCAGCCACGACGCCCCGCCACCAATCGCGGCGAGCATGCCAACGCCGGCAAATCCTTCAGCAAACGGATAAATGCGCGCGTAAGGCACATAACGCTGCGCAAGCAGATCGTAGCCCAAAAACCCAGTGGCGAACGTCTCCACATTCTGAAGCTTCTGGATCGCGAGCGCGCACATGGACAGCGCGAGAAAATACTCCGCCCACGCCACCACGCCCAGCACTCCTGGGTTACCCCAGACCAGCGCGGCAGCCATCAGCGCGGTCATGGAGAAAATCGCGATCACCGGGCGATAGGTGGTCCGATTGGGATCGGCCTGCGCGATCCCCAAAAAGGCCTGCAAATCGTCATATCCGCCGACACGCTCGCCATCGATGAACACCTGAGGCGTGGTCGCAACGCCGTGCTCGGCCTTGAACGCGTCCTGCTCGGCGCGGCTCAGGATCGGCCGATCGTCGAGCTCAAACCCGTGCTGGCGCAACAGATGCCGCGCCTTCAGTCCAGCCGGGCACACATGCTCAGGCGTCACCATGCGGTAAAGCACTGCTCGGCGCGCGGCGTCAGCCGTTGCCGATGGAAGGGTTGCTGACGATGCCATGGCGGCTCCTTACCCGCGCCGCCATCTGAATGTCAGACGGCGCTCACTAACGCTGATAAATGTAGCCGCGCGCGACCTTTTCTTCAATTTCAGCGGTCGCGCGCTCGCTGCTGCCGCCCTTCGTCCAAAGATCGAGCGCGGAGGAAACACGAATGCCTGCCGTCTCAAGATCGCCAATCTTTCCGGGGTTCCCGGTAATCAGCTGCACCGAGGCGATGCCGAGCGCATTCAGAAAGCCCGCCGCGCCGTTATAGCTGCGCTCATCGATGGCGAACCCCAATGCCAAGTTGGCCTCATCGGAGGAGTGGCGGTGGTGTTTGCGCTCGCCCTGACAAAAGCCGTACTGCAGCGCGAGGGCATCAAGCTTGTTGGACATGCCAATGCCGCGCCCCTCTTGTCGCAAGTACAAGAAAACCCCGCCGCGTTGGCTCTCCATCTCCTCCATGGCAAGGCGCATTTGGTCGCCGCAGTCGCACATGGTGGAGCCGAACGCATCGCCCAGAAGGCACTCGGAGTGCACGCGTGTCAGCACGTTCTCCGCGCCAGAAAACTCGTCAGCGATCGCCTGATGCAGGTCGTGAACGCGCAGCCAGTCGCGGCCACCGTACAAAAATGCCAGGTGCGGATGCTGGCCGAGCCTCTCCCCCTCTTCCTCAAACCCAACGCAAATCCAGATCCGCCGCTGAAGCTCCACCGGCGATGCCGAGATGAACCGCAGTCCGGCGTCGGACAGTTTTTCAATTATTGTCATGGGAAATTTCGCCCCGATCGTCGCGTCTGAAGTGCCGGTCGATTGTGTTGTCACAATGGTCCCAATGAGAAACTGTCCTGGCTGACCGCAACCTGAACGCCACTGACACATAAGAGGCAGCCCGCGGCTAGCCATAGCGTTCGGCTGTCGCAAGGACAAACTGAGGTGAACGGATTTGACATCAGGGCCAATGGACCGGAACGGCGACCAATCGGTCGTCCGATGGGCGTGGAAGAGCCGGCTGCATCTGTGCCCCGCCTCCACGATTCTGGGAAAAACCCTATTGACCCGGAGCGTTTTGATGCGCCCTTCAGGCAACGCAACATCATTGCGAGCGGCCAGATCATGACCACTTCAAAGACCGGACCGCTCGCGTGAAGCACCCCAGGGACCACCGCGCGGGAGCGGCATTGCGCCGCGACCAGAAGCACCTGAAATCGGACGGAGGCATAGCCGTCACCCGTGGATAGGCACTCTCCCACCACACCGACCATCCCGACGCTGACGGCTTTGAAAGACGCTCAGGCGGCATCGCGCCCCCTGGTGGTGGCGCAGCTCGGGCAGTCGCTGGATGGTCGCATCGCAACCCCCTCCGGCCACTCTCACTACGTCAACGGCGCCGCCGCCATCCGCATCCTTCATAGGCTGCGCGCTGAGGTCGATGCGGTGATTGTGGGCGCCGGCACCGTCTCGGCCGACGACCCGCGGCTCACTGTGCGCGAGGCCAGCGGCACCAATCCCGCACGCGTCATCATCGACCGCAGCCGCCGCGCCGGCGGGCAACTGCGGTGCCTCGCCGACACCAGCGCCCGGCGCATTGTCGTCGGCCCGCCCCACGCGGACGACCCCGATGGCATCGAGTATCTGCCGCCGCCCCAGGACGGACTGGTCGACCCCGCAGGACTGCTCGCAAAGCTCAGCGAGTTCGGCTTTCAGCGCATTTTGGTCGAGGGCGGCAGCCGCACCGTCAGTCACTTCCTGGCGGACGGCACGCTTGACCGCCTGTGCATTCTGATCGGCCCGATGATCCTGGGCTCTGGCCCCGTCGGCCTCAACCTGCCGGCCATCGAGACCATCCAAGACGCCATTGTGCCGCGGACCGAGTACATCGCGCTGGAGAGCGGCGACATGGTCGTCGACTGCGATTTACGCGCTGAAGCGAGCCCATAGGTCTGCGTGGCCGACCTGCATGGCCTGCGCGCCGGCATGGGCTTCGCGCCAGCGCACGATCTCACCCTCCTGGTCGGGCGCCGCCTCAATGGCCGCACCTGCCCAGCCGTCCACCATCGCATCGATGAGCGGGCCATCGCTGTCCCGCGTCAGCATCCAGGGCGATGAGGCGAGCGTCACAGTCGCGTCCACGGCCTCAAGCTCCCGCTTGAGCGCCGCCGGCGCGTCCGGCCCCAACGCCCGCCCAAACGATTTCTCGCCGCGCTGGTGGTCATTGAAAAGCTTCAGCATTTCATCATCGAAGCCGTGCGGCGGATCGACAGTCTTTGCGCCATCATAGGTGAGCAGGGCCAGAAGCGGCGTCCCATCGGCCGCAAGGCGCGCCGCAAGCGTCCTGACGAACTCGGCCGACGTGATGTCAAACAGCGCCGAGGCCGTCACAAGGTGCGGCGGCTCCTGCCACGGCAAGCCTGCCGTGAGGTCCGCACACTGCGTCGCAAGGCTAAGATCAGGCGCTGGCGATCGCGCCGCTGTCAGCCGTTCCGCCTCGGCCAGCAGCTTTGGATCAGCATCAATCAGCGTCCACGCCTGCGGCGCGTCGATCAACGGGGCAAGCGCGCGCAAGGTCGCGCCGGATCCGCAGCCGAGATCCACAACGCGGACCGGACCATCGCCGGCAGCATTGACCGCATATTGCGCCGCGTGCGCCATCAGTTCGGCCGACCGAGCTTTGGCGTCCGCGGGCGCGCGCAGTGCCAGCCAGTCGGCAGCAAAACCCGTCATTCCCGGCCCACCCGTGTCTGCCGCGCCGCCACAAGCCGCTCGCTCACCTGCCTTGCGGTGTCGTCCCAGCCCTGCGCCGACGCCCCGGCACGCCGTGCCCCGGCCGACAAGCGCGCTCCCAACGCGTCATCGGTGAGAATGGCTCTGATGGCCGCGGCAACGCCCGCCACATCATCCACATCGGCGAGCAAGCCGGCATCGGCCGGGATCACATCCGCCGCCGCCCCGCCGCGCGTGGCGACCACAGGCAGCCCCGCGGCCATGGCCTCCAAAAACACCATTCCGTACCCCTCATAGCGGGTCGCCAGCGCAAACAGCGTCGCCTCTCCCGCCGCCTTCAACACTGCATCGTCGCTCACTTCGCCCACCAGCTGAACGCGATCGCCAAGCACCGCCGCCGCAGCGCTCACCTTGGCAGCCGTCGCCGGCGCGCGGTCCGGGCTGCCGATGATGACCGCCCGCCATTCCAAGTCGGTGAGCCGTCCTAGCGCCTCCAGCAAAACGTCATACCCTTTTCGCGGGATAAGGCTGCCCACCGACAAAATCATCGGGGGGTCCACCGGCGCGCGTTCCACCGCCCGCCATTCTGGCCCAAGCCCCGGCACCGCGACGGTGATGTCCGCACCCGCCACGCCAAAGTCCTGCACCAGCGTGTCGCGCGTCATCGGGCTTGTCACCACAACCCCATGGCTCAGCGCCAGCGCTGCGCGCTCTCGCTGAACCAAATCCGCCGAAGTCGCCGCATCAAGCCCCGTTTCCAGCCCCAAGGGATGGTGCACCAGTGCGACGACCGGCGCAGGAATTTGGGCGATCAGCTCACCAGGAAACACGCCAAACGCGAGCCCATCCACGAGAACAACGCAGTCCTCCGGCATCCCATGAAGCGCATCGGCAGTCGCCCTGAGATCGGCCGCCGTCGGCGCCGGAAAACTCGCCGGCAGGGCGACCACTTCAACGCGATGACCAGCCCGGCGAAGCTCCTCAATCAGCTGCCGGTCGTAGGCATACCCCCCGGTCAGCGTCGCCAGATCGCCGGGGATGGCAAACGCGATGTTCAGAGCGAAGCCTCATACCAAGCGCGTGCCACGTGGCTTTCGTTGAGCGTGATGCGCATCCGGTTCACCGCCTTGGCGTCCTCACCCAGCCGGCCAGCCGCGATCTCGTCACGCAGCTTGTCGAAAATCCAGCGGCACAGCACTTCAGTGGTCGACCGCTCGGTCTTGAAGTCGGGCAGCTCGTCAAGATTGGAGTAGTTCAGCTCCGACAGCACACGTTTCAAACCGTCTGCCGCGAGACCGATATCGAGCACGATATCGTTCGGCCCGAGGCTCTCAGAAAAAAACGCAGCGTCCACGACGAACGTCGCGCCGTGCATCTTTTGCGCGGGGCCAAAAGCTTCACCAGGCAGGCTGTGGGCGATCATGATGTGATCGCGAACTTCAAGAGCGAACATGTCGAAAAGCGTCCTTCGCAGTGGGGGCTAAGCGCGATTAGGCGCCGCAATAGTCGATTGAGATCGCGATTGCACCCTCGCCATCGTCCATGAGAGGCGGCAGCGCGGTCGGCGCGTCGTCAAACGCCACGGTGTGGGTGAACAGCGCATCAAGGGCCGGATCGTCAAGCAGCCGCGTCACCGCCGCGAAGCGCCGCCCATAGTCCCAGCGGGGTGCCCGAACCGGCGGGATCACCGAAACTTGCGAGGATACCAGCGACAAACGCTGCGAGTGGAACGCCCCGCCAAGCTCCAGCACCGATTGCGCCGTGCCATGCCACGACGCCTCCACGATCCGCCCTTCACGCCCCATCACATCGATCGCTGTCTGAAGCGCCGTCCCGACGCCGGTGGCGTTCACGGCCACATCAAATGGCGGTGTGAGCGCGCCCGGTTCGCAAAACACCGCGCCCATCGCCTCGGCGGCCGCGCGCTTGCCGGGGTCCTGATCGCACACCACAACCTCGGCCCCCGGAATTTGGGCAACGAGCCGCGCCAACAACAATCCGACCACGCCAGCGCCCAAGATCAGCACGCGGTCGCCCATACTGGCGCCGCAATCCCAGGCGACGTTCAGCGCTGTTTCCATGTTGGCCGCGAGCGTTGCGCGGCGCGGTGGAAGCGCGGTCGGCAGAAGGCGCAGCGCGTCTATCGGAACGACCATTTGAGTTTGATGGGGATGCAGCAAAAAGCATGGCTGCCCGGCGATTTCAGGAGGCCCGTCATCCACAACGCCGACCAACGCGTAGCCGTACTTAACGGGAAACGAAAAGTCGCCATCCATGAAAGGACAGCGCATGCGTTCTGCCTCACTCGCCGGCACACGGCCCTTAAAAACAAGCCGCTCCGTGCCTCGGCTCACGCACGAATGGAGCGCGCGCACAAGCACCTGGTCCGCGCCCTGCACAGGCAGTTCCACATCGCGCAGGCCGTAACGGCCAGGCGCCTCACACCAAAGTGACTTCGCGTGTCCCGTAGCTGCCGCCATCCCCGCTCACTTTCTATTCAGGTACGACGCCATAGGTCCACGGGGTCTGAAGGCTGTCCCGGCGCATCAAGCTCTGACTTGGGCGCTCCGGTTCATTCCAAAAGGAACATCTAACCGATGCGTTCTCCCACCTCTTCCGTCACAGATCGGCGGTCGGTCAATGTCGGGCGTCCCGATGCCATGGCACGAGCGCTTCTGTGGCGCCGGCTTTTGGTGCTCGCGCTGAACGCTGCGACCATCACCGCGCTCTCCGCAATCATGCTGACAATCCTCATGTCAGGCGGGATATCGATCACTGAAGTGGTCATGTTCGTCACGTTCTTGGTGACGCTCCCCTGGCTGTCCATCGGCTTTTGGAACGGGATCATCGGCCTGATCCTTGTGGCCCGCGGCCCGTCGGCCAACGATCCGCTAAAGATCGCCGAAACGGGCGGGCCGATCACCAAGCGCACCGCAATCGTGATGGCGCTGCGCAACGAGGCCGTTGACGAGGCGCTCCCCCGCGTGAGGGCCATGTACGACAAGCTCGTCGCGTCCGGCCTGGGCGACGTATTCGACGTCCACGTCCTGTCCGACACCAACGAGCCCGACACAGCTGCCCGCGAAGAGGCGTTCGTGGCAGCGAGGCGCGCGGACAGCGACCGTGCGGGCCAGATCTTTTACCGCCGCCGCACCGACAACACCGGCTACAAGGCGGGCAACATTGCCGAATTCGTCGATCGGTGCGCCGATCAATACGAATACTTCATGACGCTCGACGCCGACAGCTATGTGGAGCCCTCGCTCCTCGCCCGGCTCGTGCGGATGATGGACGCCGAACCGAACATCGGCATCTTGCAGACCCTCGCGGTGGGCATGCCATCGGGCTCGTTCTTCACCCGCGTCTTCCAATTCGGCATGCGCCACGGCATGCGTGCCTACACCCACGGCGCGGTGTGGTGGAGCGGCGACTGCGGGCCGTACTGGGGCCACAACGCGCTCATCCGCACCGTCCCCTTCCGCGATCACTGCCGCCTGCCGGTGCTTCCAGGCGACGGCCCGCTCGGCGGCCACATTATGAGCCACGATCAGGTCGAGGCCGTCATGATGCGCCGCGCCGGCTATCACGTGCGCGTGCTGGTGGAAGAAGGCGAGAGCTTTGAAGAAAACCCGCCGACGCTGCCCGACTTCATCCGCCGCGAGCTGCGCTGGTGCCAGGGCAACATGCAGTACTTCTCGCTCTTGGGCATGGACGGGCTGAAGGCCATGAGCCGCATGCAGCTCTTCCTAGCAATCCTCATGTACTGCGCACCAGCGGCCTGGATCGCGTTCATGATTGCCGGCGTTGGGGGCCTGTTCTTGGGCGGCG
>CAKZYH010000276.1 GCA_937884725.1 uncultured Paracoccaceae bacterium | reverse complement strand
CTCGCACTGCGCGCTTCGCGGTAGCGCTTGAGGGACCGAGCGTGTTGCTCAAGCAGGTTAGTGAACTGCTTGATGGAGGCACCGCGGTAGCGCGTATCCGGATAGACGATGTAAATGCCGCCAAAGTCGACCACGAACGGATCGAGGACAGTCTTGAGGCGGCCGTCCGACACTTGGTCGTAGTAAAGATACTCCGGCACATAGGCGAGACCGGCACCGCCAATCACAAGATCGCGAGCCGGTGCGCCACCGCTCACAGTAATGTTACCCGTCACTGTTTGTGACACGATGCATCCATCAGCGTCGCGCAGAGGCCACCGATCCCGGTAGGGAGCTGCGGTGTCGATAATGCAAGAAAACCTTGCAAGATCAGAAGGATCGCGTGGCTCACCATGCTCCTCCAGATACTGAGGCGAGGCGATAATCCCCAGGTGCAGGTCCAAGATTTTGCGGGTCATCAACGTGGAATCCACCTGCCGCCCAACCCGCAGCGCCAAGTCGAAACCTTCGTCAATCAGGTTCACCATCCGATCGACCAAAAGGATCTCTAATTCAACCTGAGGGTGTAAACGCGCGAACTGCGCGAACACGGTATCCATCAAGATCGTGCCGAGGAAATGGGGAAGCGTGACCCGCAGCCGACCGCTCGGCACCGCGCTGTCCGCCGCCTGCTCCTGCCGCATCCGATCCAGGCGAGCGACAATCGCTTCGCAGTGTTCGAGCGCATTTTCGCCGGCTTGCGTCAGGCGAACTTGCCTCGTGCTGCGACGCAGGAGCTGAACCCCGAGCGAGTCTTCCAAGTTCGCCACGTGCCGGCTGACAGACGACGTCGACAGGCCAAGCGAGTCTGCCGCGGGTGCAAACCCTTGGTTGCGCGCCACTGCGACGAACACCTGCATAGCTTTCAAATTGTCCACGATTGTCCCGCTTTCTGCACCACAGCCTTCGACGCGCCACCTATTATCGCATTGACGCCGAACTTCTAGATCGGGGTCGTCGATGGGGATCACAACGGGCCGACGCCAAGTTGGCCGCTGGTTGCGCCTCACGACATTCACCCCGGCTCGGGTTGAACGCTCAGGAATCGGCGGCTTTGTCCCCGTGCGACGCACCGCGTCGCATCGCGGGGTTGTGCCCGCCGGGACCGAGAACGCGCAACTGTCCGGGATCCACTTACGGGCACGTCCAACAAAGACCTGCCCAACTGCACCGAAGGACTATTGCAAATGACGACATTTTCAACGCCCACCGATGTCAACAACGGGGTCAACGTAAAGGCGTTGCTCGACGCACGAACCGCGCTGACGAGCGCACCAGAAGCGGCTGAGTTTACTTGGCGTGCTGAGTGCTCGTGGATCAAAGGCACTCACAGCCAAGCATCCATCGCAGGGTTTTACGGGCTCGGCGCGGAACAAACGCACAGCCGCACGTTCCGCATCGATGCCGATCATCCGACCCAGTTCGCCGCCGATGATGCGGGCCCGACACCCGTCGAGATTGTCTTGTCCGCCCTCGCCAGCTGCCTCACCGGCGGTGTCGCGGCGGTCGCACAAAACCGCGGCATTCAACTGCAGAAGGTAACGGCGATCGTCGAGGGCGACATGAACCTTTACGGGATCCTCGGGATCGACACCGACGTGCGTAATGGCTTCAGCGCCATTCGCATCACGTTCGACATCGATGCCGATGCGAGCCCGGAAGACATCGCCGCGCTCGTGGCCCAATCGCAGAAGCGATCGGCCGTCTTCGACATCATCACCAATCCGACGAACGTCCTCGTCAGCGTCATCTAGCGCTGATTTTGTTGGGCCGAGATCACGACTGATCGGCCACAACTCTTGAATGAAAAAGTAAGTCCCCGGAGCAGTATTTGCTCTGGGTCCATTGAGATCATCATTGCCATACGGTTTGGAGTAAAAAACGATGGCTTTATCGGAAAATTCGCTCAGTAAACCAATTCTGCCACGCTTTGACGCGGTTCGAGATGCTTTCGTCCGCTTCGTTGGAGGTGTCAAAAAGCGACACCAGTATAGGCAGGAATACAAAATGCTGGTGCACTATGACGATCACCTGCTCAGGGACATTGGGCTGACGCGGGATGATGTTTCGCGGCTGCTCTCCTCCCCTGAGGACCGGCGGCCCGACCAGTTGTGGTGAGACCAGCAAAGGGTCGCAGCTGCCGGTCACGGGTGATGCCCAACGGTCCACTCCAGTCGGCGGCTGGCCACACCATGGGAGACTTCTGGTCAGGCGAAACAACCTGACCAGACACCTTTGCTGAGCGCGGGATAATGCGCTCACGCCTAAGCGCCTAGCACCCCTCAGTACTAGAGGCGGCTGGCAAGTATTGTTTGAAAGGACAAGTCATCGTGACGTTTTTCGACGTTGTTGTTGTTGGGGCTGGTCAGGCGGGATTAGCGATGAGCCATGCGCTCACACTGCGCGGCGTGGATCACCTGGTGTTGGAGCGTGGGGAGATCGGTGGCGCTTGGCGCACATCGCGCTGGGACAGCCTGAAGCTGCTCACGCCCAACTGGGCCAATGGATTGCCGGGTGTGCCCTACTGCGGTCCCGACCCCGACGGCTTCATGCCGGTGGCAAAGTTCGCGGACACGCTGGCGTACTACGCGGCGTCGATGTCCGCGCCCGTTAGAACCCACACGAGGGTTGAGCGGGTGCACAAGACGGAAGACGGTTTTGCTATCCGCACGAGCGATGGTGAGATCCGGTGCCGAGCGCTCGTGCTCGCAACCGGCGCATGCGCCCGCCCGCAAGTTCCCTCAGTCGCGCTCGATGTGCCTGCGAGCGTTCAACACACGACACCATCGCGTTATCGGCGGCCCACTGATTTACCACCCGGCGAAGTGTTGGTCGTTGGCGCTTCGGCGTCAGGGGTTCAACTTGCACGTGAAATCCAAGGCTCCGGTCGGCCAGTCACGTTGAGCGTCGGTGCGCACACCCGCCTTCCTAGGACCTACCGTGGCCGAGACATTGAATGGTGGCTGGAAGAAACGGGGATGATGGACGTCGGCCTCGAAGAGATCGACGATCTGGAGCGCGCGCGCCGCACGCCGTCGCCACAGCTGATCGGGGGAACCCACCCGGTCGACCTCAACGCGCTTCAAGCCGTTGGCATCGAAATTGTCGGCCGGCTGGCAGGTATTCGTTGTGATAAAGCACAGTTCTCTGGCGGACTTGCCCAAGTCTGCGCATCAGCAGATCTCAAGATGGGTCGATTTCTGACGGCGGTTGATGAACTGGCATGTATCCAGGACGGGGAACCGCTCGCGCCAGCGGATCGGCCCGAGCCGACCTGCCTGCCGGCCTCCCCGACCCTGGAGAAGCACTTGGGGGGCGGCGGGATCCGGTCGATAGTCTGGGCAACAGGCTATCGCCCCGACTTTTCCTACCTCGACCTGCCGGTGTTCGACCGACGGCGACACCTTATCCATCGCGCCGGAGTGTGCTGCGTGCCGGGGCTTTATGTGCTCGGCCTGCCCTTTCTGCGCCGGCGGCGGTCGCCGCAAATCTCCGGCGTTGGGCCCGACAGCGAGGCGGTGAGCCAGCATCTTGCGAACTTCCTCTCTGGCCAGAAGGACATTGCGGCGTGACGGATAACCGGACTGTCGAAATCAAAGCGGCCCTTGACCGTGTTGCCGACGTGTTGGGGCGGCGACCAGACCACGGCAAGCGCACCTTCCGCAGCGTTGCGGTCGCAGGCCGAGGCACGACGTGCGTCGTGGAGGAGGCCGGCGAGACGCTGACCCTCGACGTCGGCAAAGCCCTCGGCGGCACCCACGCGGGTCCCTCTCCGAGCATGGTGCTGCGTGCAGCGTTAGGGGGCTGCATCGTGATCGGGATCAAGCAGTGGGCCGCGTGGCGCGGCGTGCCGATCGACGGTGTCCAGGTCCATGTGGAAACCGATGTCGACGCCCGCGGCCAACTTGGCCTGGAAGACAGGGCGCGGCCAGGATTTGAAGCCGTGCGGCTTTCTATTCTAGCCGCCTCACCCGCCGATCCGATCATCGTGGAAGATCTGATCGTCACTACCTTGAAGTACAGCCCCCTAATGGATGTGTTCATTGGCAACCAGCCTATAGAATACAGTATTCACGTAGCGCAGCACGCGCAAATCTGAACGCCGCAGTGATAGTGGCGGGTGAGCGCTTGGTCACTCACACGACAATTGAAATCAACCATCCGCTGAGTTTCGCCAGCGGCAGACGATGGACAATTCCATGGAAGCCAAACTCCAAAGACGGGTCCAGCGTTACGGCTGGGATAAAGCTGCCCAATACTATGAAGCCGGCTGGCAAAACGCGCTTACACCAGCACAAGACAAGACGTTGAGCATCGCCGCCGCAAGTCCAGGCGAGACGGTCGTCGATGTCGCCTGTGGGACCGGGTTGCTCACATTTCCCCTTGCCCAGGCCGTTGGGCCCTCAGGCCGCGTCATTGCGACGGATCTGTCCGGGGCCATGGTTGAAGCAGTCGCTAGCTCCGCGCGCTCTCGCGGTTTGACCCATATAAAAACCCTGCGCGCGGATGCGGAGCACCTATCCGAAATCCCAGCCGATGCGGCCGATCTTTATACGTGTGCGCTTGGCCTGATGTATGTCGCGGACCCGGCCCGCGCGATCAGCGAAGCGCTACGTGTCCTGAAGCCTGGCGGCCGCGCTGTGATTGCCGTGTGGGGCGCGCGTGCCGCGTGCGGCTGGGCCGAGATCTTTCCAATCGTGGACGCCCGCGTAAACACGGCCGTGTGCCCGCTCTTTTTTGCGCTCGGCACGGGAGGTGCCCTGGAAGGTGAGATGTCAAAGGCCGGCTTTGCCGACGTCGGTAGCGTGCGCTTTGCAAGCACTTTGATCTACGACGATGAGGCTTCGGCACTTGACGCCGCATTCGCCGCTGGTCCGGTGGCGCTTGCGTATAGTCGTTTCGACGAGAAGACACGAGCGGCTGCGCATCAGGAATACTTAGCATCCATCGCTCCGTGGTGGGACGGCAACCGCTTCCGACTTCCCGGCGAGTTCGTGGTGAGCTGGGGGCGACGCGCTGGCGGGTGATGGACTTCGTGTTCGGCCGCGCATCCGCACGTGTTTGCCCAGTGCTAGACCATCGCAAGGGCGTGATGTCGCCCTGAGGCCCCAACCTAGACGACCGCGGTGGGACATGCACTGCAAACGCGATGAACCGGTTCTGCAGCAACGTGAACACCCTGCGCCGATAAGAAAGCCCTTGCGAGCGCGGCGGTGGCGGTGTTACCGACCGTCGCGAAAACGAATTGCGCTGAACAACGACAGGAATCTCCAACAGCCGTCGTCAGAGGCGATTAAAGACCCAGCGTTTTCAAAGGGGCGGAGTAGCTCAGTTGGTTAGAGCAGCGGAATCATAATCCGCGTGTCGGGGGTTCAAGTCCCTCCTCCG
>CAKZYH010000275.1 GCA_937884725.1 uncultured Paracoccaceae bacterium | reverse complement strand
GGCCACGATGGGCACACGGCGATGCTGATGGGGGCGGCGAAGTACCTGTCCGAAACGCGCAACTTTGATGGCACCGTCATCGTGATTTTCCAGCCTGCCGAAGAGGGTGGCGCCGGCGCGAAGGCCATGATCGATGATGGCCTGATGACCAAGTTCGGCGTTCAGCGCGTCTTTGGCATGCACAACTTCCCGGGCGCCCCGGTGGGTACCTTCCAAATCCGCCCTGGGCCGCTGATGGCGTCGGCCGACCGGTTGAAAATCACCATCGACGGGCTCGGCGGTCACGCGGCGCGCCCGCACATGTCGCGCGATCCCATCGTGGCCGGTGCGGCAATCGTCACCGCTGCTCAGAGCATTGTTGGGCGTAACGTCGATCCGCTAGAGTCGGCCGTCCTGTCGATCACCATGTTCAACGCCGGAAGCGCCGATAACATCATCCCGGAGAACGCTGAACTGCGCGGCACTGTTCGTACGCTAAAGGCGGAAGTCCGCGATCTTGTGGAGGAGCGCCTGTGCGAGGTTGTCGAGGCTGTCGGCAAAGCTCACGGTGTGAACGCTCGTTTGCAGTATTTCCGCGATTATCCGGTGTCCGTGAACGACGAGGCGCAGGCTGCGTTTGCCGGTGATATTGCGGCGAAAGTCGTGGGCGAGCAGAACGTTGATCGTGATGTGGTGCCGACCATGGGGGGCGAGGATTTCGCATTCATGATGAACGAAGTCCCCGGAGCATTCATCTTTGCTGGTGTGGGCGAGGACGTGGCCAACCTTCACAACGACCAATACGACTTTAACGATGAACTGATCCCGGTGGGCTGCTCCTACTGGGCGACGCTGGTGGAGACTGCGCTCCCCAGGGCGTCATGACCGCGGAGCGCCGCGTCAAGTTCAGCCGGATGGCTGACGGTGATCAGGACGACTTCGCGCTGCTGGATCAACACGAGCGTGCGTCCGCTAAGGCCGTCGGACAACGCCTGCTGGCGACGCTTGAGATGCTGGACGACGCGCCGTCAGCTTACCGTGTGAGCCGCAGCGAGCATTCGCTGCAATGCGCCACCCGCGCGTGGTTTGACGGCGCGGACAGCGACTGGATTGCCGCCGCGCTGCTGCACGATATCGGCGATATCCTCGCGCCCTATAACCATGATGAGTACGCCGCCGCTGTCCTGCGCCCATACCTCAGGGAACAGTGCACCTGGGTCGTGCGCCACCACGGCATCTTCCAGCGCTACTACTACGCTCACCAATTCGGTGGTGACCGGGAGGCGCGCCGGAAGTATCGCGACAACGACTATTTCGATGATGCTGTCGCGTTCTGTGAGCGGTGGGACCAGGCGTCGTTCGATCCCTCTTTCGTGTCCTTGCCGATGGACCACTTCCGGCCGCTTGTGGACGAGGTGTTTTCCCGTGAGCCCTATGCGGCCTGCAATATTTTGCCGGCGGTCCGGTTGCCTCTGGTGGATGCGCGCAAGGCGGCGAGCCGGCGGAACGACGCTGTGAGTGCGGCTTGAAGGTCGCCGAACCGACCTTTTGCGGCGTTCCTAGCGTTTCAGAATTGGCCGGCACCGATGCCGACGTCGTGGTGTACTCCGCGGCGGACTGTTCGCCCTACCAGGCGGGCGTATCGAGCCACGCGGCTGAGGCGCCAGGCGCGATCCGCGGCGCACTTGGCTGGCACAGCATCACCCGGACCCGCTGGGATTTTGATGTTGGCATGCCGATCATGGGCAGTGCCAGCGTCGCCGACTATGGCGCGGTGCCCACCGATCCGGTGGCGCCGGAGGACAACCGCGCTGCGATTGAGGCCACGACCCGCGATGTGATTAGGGCCGGCGCCATGCCGGTCGTCCTAGGCGGGGACGATTCTGTGCCGATCCCCTTTCTCTCAGGCTTTGCCGCCTTGGGCGAGCCGGTGACTATCGTGCAGCTCGACGCCCACATCGATTGGCGCGACGAGCTAGAGGGCAACCGGTTCGGGTACTCCAGCACTATGCGTCGCGCGTCGGAGATGGCGCATGTGGGCGGCATCATTCAGGTCGGCATTCGTGGGCCAGGCAGCGCCGGCGCCGACGAGGTGGCGTTTGCGCAGGACTGGGGCGCGAAAATCCTGCCGATGGCAAAGCTTCATGCTGACGGGATCGGTGCAGCCATCGATGCTGTGCCGCACGGCGCGAACGTGGTGTTTTGCGTCGATGTCGACGGGTTTGACCCGCAGCTTGTGCCGGGCGTGCTTCTTCCAGCCTACGGCGGGCTGACGTATCGGGACACGGTTGCACTGTTTGAGGGCATCTGCCGCAAGTGCAATGTGGTGGGCGCGAACTTTGTGGAGTTTGTGCCAGGCCGCGACCCGACGGGGGAGGGCGCTAAGGCCATCGCCCGTCTCATTTGCTGCCTGATCGCGCTCGCCACGCAGCGCTGATCAGCGTTCACCCTGGTTGATGGCGATAATTTCCGCGTCCGACAGACCGCCCGGTACGATGGTGATCGGCACTGGAAAGCTGCCCGCAAGTCCGTTGACGATGGCGCTCACCAGCGGACCAGGTCCGTCGGAGCCAGGCGCGGCCCCCAGCATCAAAATCGCGATATCGGGATCGTTCTCGATCAGCTGACGGATGGCCGACGCCCGTTCGCCCACCACGACGAGCCGCTCGACGCCGCCCGGGAGCACGTCCCGCACTTTGCCGAGGACACGCTCCATGAGCGCGGCGGCCTCTTGCTCGGCCTCCTCGCGCATGAGCTTTTCAACGCCCAGCCAATGCTGAAATTCCGATTCCTGCGCCACGCACAGCGCCAAGACGGAGGCATTCAGCGCTTTGGCGCGATGGGCCGCATACACAATCGCCCGCTCGCACTCGGGCGTGTCGTCCACCACCACGAGCAGCTTACGCCGGCGCTGACGCCCCTCGCTCACCTGATCAGTCGAGAATGCGCGTGTAGTCGATTTTGAACAGGTCCGCGGACAGCGTCATGCCGGTGTCGACGTTGAAGATGGAGACGCTGGTTTCCTGTCCCTTGGAATCGACGACGTTCCACTGTTTCAGCTCACTGGTTTCAGCGTCGAACATCATGGTGATTTGGCCGTCGCCAAATGCTGAGTTTTCCTCGACCGTCACCGACACAAGGTCAGGCTCCACCGATACGTTAGTCACCTTGGCGTCTGAGGCGAGGTCGATGGTGTCGTCGAGCAGGAAGCGCAGTGGTGTGCGTTTTAGCGGCCAGATGTCTTGGGTGGCCTGCTTGCGGTCGCGCACCGCAACAGAGGTGCCGTCGGCGATGATGTCGAGCGTGGAGGGCCGGTCATAATAGAACCGGACCTTGCCGGGGCGCTGGATCGCAAAGCGGCCCTGGGTGCGGCTGCCGTCCGGCCCGAACTGAACAAACTCGCCCTGCATAGTCTTCAGCGAGTTGAAGTAGGAGCTTACGTCCGCGAGCGCGGCGCGCTCCGCGTTTTGCGCCAAGGCAACCGCTGGGGCGATCAGGCTCAGTGAGGCCGCCACAACAACGGCCCGCGCCACGCGATGAAACATACCACCCTCCACTCTCGTCGGCGTTGCCCAACTTAGCCGGGCTATCCCAATACAAGGTGAATGACCACACAAGTCCGGCTCGCTCAAGTCGGCGTTTGGGCTACCGGCGGCGTGGTGCTGGGACGATGGGGCATGGATGGCACATGGGGGGCAACGCGATGACGACGCCAAAGCTCACCATCCGGCCTGCGCGTCCGGACGATCACAGCGTCGTGGCCCCCCTGATGATGGCGACCGAGGTGCACTACTACGGCGCGCCCTCGGGAGACTGGCAGTTCGCCCGTTCGTGGACTCAAGATGGGGTGGTGGATGATCCGGACGCCGCAGACAGCGCGCTTCACCTCGCGTTTTGGGGCGATCGGGCTGTCGCCTATGCGAGCGTTGCGCTGGTGTCCCCGTCCAACGGTCCGCGCGGCCGCACGCTGTTTATGAAAGAGCTGTTTGTCGCCGAGAGCGCCAGGGGCGAGGGAATCGGCGAGGCGATGATGGCCTATCTCGCGCGCCTTGCGGTCGAGAAGGGCTGCGACCGGCTCGATTTCACGACCACCGACATCAACGCGGGCGCGCGCCGGTTTTACGCTCGCATTGGTGCACGAGAGGCCAGTGAGAAGGTGTATTTGCGCCTTGAGGGCGAGGCGCTCGCAGCCCTTGCGAGCGGAAACGCTAGCTCTTGAGCGCGGCGACTTCGGCTTCCAACGCCTCAATTCGGGCGTAGAGACGGGCGACGCCTTTGGCGATCTGATCTTCGCTGTAACGCTGCGTGATGTGCTGTGGACAATTCCAATCGAACGCAGCGACGTCGAACCGGACCGCCCGTTCGACGATGCCCTTGTAGCCAGGCACTCTCAGCGCATCGGCGCGGGTTTGATCGTCCCGCACGTCATCGACGGTTAGCGTGCCGAAAAACTTGATCCTGGCGCGCCGGGCATAGTCCATGACGATGATCGAGGCCCGCGCGTTCCCCGCGACATTGCCGACGGAGATGTACTGCCGGTTGCCGCGGAAATCCGCCCAGCCCAGTGTTGTGGGACCGAGCACCTTCAGGAAGCCTGGTGGGCCTCCGCGATATTGCACATACGGCCATCCGGTTTCTGAAACTGTCGCGAGATAGAACCCGTCTTGCTGCGCCAAGAAGTCGACTTCATCGCGACCCATGCCGCCAGGGTCAGACCCATCCTGCGGACCGGCGCGCCGCGCGTAGGCCATCCGCGAGCCGTAGCGTTCCTGCTCGGCGGCGACGGAGGGGGTGAACGCGATGGTGTTGTACTGCTCACGCATGCTGAGCCCTTTTACGCGGTGCGACGGCAAATTTGTGCGCCAGGGCGGGTGTGGAGCCAAGCCGAGAGGTGATCAAAAGGAGAGAGGGGCGATGACAATGCCGGCAATACGCGGGGCCAAACGCGAGGATGTTGCGGCAATCGTGGCGCTGCTGGCCGCCGATTCCTTGGGGGCGCAGCGGGAGGTTCCGTCCGACCCGTTACAGCCCGCCTACCTTGCGGCCTTCGACGCCATCGCGGCCGATCCCAACAACGGCCTCTGGGTCGCCGTCGCCGATGGTGTCGTCATCGGATGCTATCAGCTGACGTTTTTGCCGGGCTTGTCCAGGCTGGGCTCCTGGCGAGCCCAGATTGAAGGTGTGCGGGTGGCGGCGAGTGCCCGCGGGAACGGCATCGGCGAACTGATGGTCCGCCATGCCATCGCTCTTGCGCAGGAGCGGGGCTGTAAGCTTATGCAGTTCACCACCGACAAGCGCCGCACCGACGCCCACCGGTTCTATGAGCGGCTCGGCTTCGGTGCGACGCACGAGGGCATGAAGCTGGCTCTTTAGGCATTCTCCGCCTCCCGGTCCGGTACCAGGATCTCGCGCTTGCCGGCGTGGTTCGCGGCGCCGACCACGCCCTCGTTCT
>CAKZYH010000274.1 GCA_937884725.1 uncultured Paracoccaceae bacterium | reverse complement strand
ACCGGCATCGTGCTGACCCGCGTTGACGGCGATGGGCGCGGTGGCGCTGCCCTGTCCATGCGCGCCGTCACGGGTAAGCCCATCAAGCTTATGGGTGTGGGCGAAAAGGCCGACGCGCTGGAAGAGTTTCACCCCTCCCGCGTTGCCGACCGCATTTTGGGCATGGGCGACATCGTCAGTCTGGTGGAGCGGGCCGCGGAGCATGTGGACGCGGAAAAAGCCGCGGCTATGGCCCAGAAAATGGCCAAAGGCGGCTTCGACCTCAACGATTTGCGCGAGCAGCTCGGCCAGATGGAGAAGATGGGTGGGCTCGGCGGTCTGATGGGCATGATGCCCGGCGTCGGCAAAATGAAGAAGCAGATGGAGAGCGCCGGGCTCGATGACCGTGTCATCAAGCGGCAGGTCGCCATCATCGGTTCCATGACGAAGGCGGAGCGTGCCAAACCTGAGCTCCTCAAGGCGAGCCGCAAGAAGCGCGTCGCCGCCGGCTCGGGAGTGGACGTCGCCGACGTCAATAAGCTTTTGAAAATGCACCGTCAGATGGCGGACATGATGAAGGCGATGGGCAAGAAGAAGGGCGGCCTGATGGGTGCGCTTGGCGGCATGATGGGCGGGATGCCGGGCGGTATGCCCCCGATGCCTCCCGGAGGAATGCCCGGCGGAATGCCGCCGATGGACCCGGCGGACCTTGAGCGCCTGGCCAAGGAAATGCCTGGCGGCGGAATGCCTGGGCTGGGTGGCGGTATGCCACCGGGGATGCCCGGACTGCCGGGCCTCGGCGGCCCTGGGATGGGTATGCCCGGACTGCCAGGCCCTGGGCGCGGCGGGAAAGGCAAGCGGCAAAAGGGCAAGCGTAAGTGACCCCACTGATCCTTGGGTGGATCGGCGCGGTGCTGTTGTCGCTCACGCCTGGTCCCTCCATTCTCGGCACTGTTGGAATCTCCATGGCGCGCGGCCGGCAGGTGGCGATGCGCTTTGCGCTGGGCGTGGTGATCGGCTCCACCGTCTGGGCAGGTCTTGGCGCCCTTGGCCTTGCCGCGCTGCTTGAGACCTACGGGTCTGTGGCCTCGGTGCTAAAGATCCTGGGTGCCGGCTATCTCGCGTTCTTGGCGTTCAAGGCCATCGTGCGGGCATCAGCGCCTGTTCCGACGCTGCCCATCCCGAGCCGATCCGACAGGCCGCTCCTCAGCGCGCTTCTGCTGCAGTCGACCAACGCGAAAGCCATCTTCGGCTGGACGGCCGTTGCCGCTGTGGCGCTGCCGGGCGATGCGGGAGGAGGCGCGGTGCTTCTGTTCCTGTTGGGGGCGTTGCCGCTCAATTACCTGGTGACGTTCGGCTACGCATTTTTGTTCTCCACGCCAAAAGCGATAGCGGTTTATCAGCGGCTTTATCGTCCGCTCGAAGTCATTCTCGCGAGCTTTTTCGGTGCGGCAGCGGTCGGCCTGGTGGCCGAGGTGGCGCGGCGATGATCTCGCTGGCGGACATGGGGCCGGAGGGCATTGGGCGTGCAGCGTCCGAGGCGGCCGCGGCGGACCTTCGCATGCCGCGCGAGATTGTGGGTGCCGGCATCCGCCTCGCGCCCATCGATGAAGCGGCGCATCGGCGAGGCTTCGAAGCATATTTCGCCGACCCCGAGTCTCGGTTTACAGCCGGCCCCGGCGATAGCGCGCTCGCCTGGAAGCGCATGGCCATGTGGGCCGGACAGTGGCGCCTCCTCGGCTTCGGGCACTACGCGATCCTCGACGACATGGACCGCTTCTGCGGCCACATCGGTGTGTGGTTTCCCATCGAAAAACCCGAGATCGAGCTGGTTTATGGCCTCGTGCCCGAGGCGCGCGGCAAGGGGATAGCCCGGCGCGCTGTTACGCTGGTGCGCGATGTCGCCGATGCGTGCGGCATTGCCTCGCTGGTGAGCTATATCGCCCCCGCCAACACCGCCTCCCAACACGTTGCGGCGGCCGCCGGCGCCGTGCAGCGCGGCAACATCATGCTGCGCGGTGTCGAGCACCAGGTGTGGCGCCACACCATCGAGCGTCGCGGTGAGCGAGCCGGCGGGCCGATCATGGTCGATAGCGCCGCCATGCCGCTTTCGATTTCCACCGAGCGGCTTTCGCTGGTTCAGTGGCGGCCCGATCATTTCGAGGTTTATGCCGCCCATGAGGCCGACGCCGATGCGCAGCAATACGTCGGCGGCCCGGAGGATCGCTCGGAGGCTTGGCGGATTATGTCGGCCAAAGCGGGGCAGTGGGCTCTGCGCGGCACCGGAATGTACGCTGTCGAGCACGACGGCGATCTGGTTGGTCATGTCGGGCTCTACGACGTCGCCGGCTGGCCGGAGCGCGAGCTTGGTTGGCACACCTATCGCGGGCACACCGGCAACGGATACGCCCGCGAAGCCGCGGCCGCTGTGCTCGCGGTCTGCGCTGAGCAAGGCATGGATCGCCTCGTCAGCCATATTCATCCCGACAATGCGGCTTCCCACGCGGTGGCGAGGGCGCTGGGCGCGGCGGCGGACGGTGACATGATGCTCCCCGTTGGCCAAGCAAAGCGCGTGCGTCACGATCTCAGCGCGCCTCGCAATGCAGTGCTCGACCGCAGCAGCTCAGGCCCAGCGCTCTCGGCGGGGTTTGCGGCATGAGCATCCCAGCCCGCTACATATTGCGCCATGATCTTGCCCTTGCGGCGATCGCCGCAGGTTTCACGATGCCCGAAACCTTGAGGACGGCGCGGCTCACATTAACGCGCCTCAGCCTTCGTGATCGTGACGGTAACCAGCAGATGTATTGCGAGGAAGAAACAGCGCGTTTCATCGGTGGTGTCACCGATCCGGCAGGCGCGTACGAGCGGCTTGCCATGCATGCTGGGCACTGGGTTTTGCGCGGATGTGGCTCCTACGCGCTGCGCCTCACTGGCGAGGACGAATATCTGGGGGGCGCCGGAATATGGTTCCCGCACGGCTGGCCAGAGCTTGAGATCGCTTATGGCTTGATGCCTGAGGCGCGCGGCAAGAGCTACGCGACAGAGGCTGTTCGGGCGATCCGGGATGCGGCGTGGCACGCTGGCGCGCCCTCTCTGGTCAGCTATATCGATCCACGCAACGTGGCCTCGCAGCGGGTCGCAAAGGCGGCTGGGGCGCAGGCCGAGGCCACCGTGTGCCTCAGCGGTAAGCCTTGCACGGTCTGGCGCTATCCGCGGCGGGGGGCGGCATGAGTTTCTCCCCGCTGACCGGCGACGCCCTCGCCGCCGCGACCGCTCCGCTGATGCTCCCGCGGCGTATCGAAAGTGCGCGGCTGACCCTTTGCATGTTTCGCGAAGACCACTTTGAAGCGCTCGCCCGGATGCATGGCGACGCTGACACCATGCGCTTCATGGGCGGCCCGCGTGACAACGATACGAACTGGCGCGGGATGGCGACCATGCTCGGACAGTGGGAGCTGCTTGGCTATGGCGCTTACGCCGTGGAGGCGCACGGGCAGTTTGTTGGGCGCTGCGGGCTTTATCACCCGCTCCATTGGCCCGAGCGCGAGCTTGGATACTGCTTTCTCAGCGAGGCACGCGGGCAGGGTTACGCGACGGAGGCTGCAACGGCGGTGCGCGATGCCGCGATCGCAGCAGGCGCGCGCCGGCTGATCAGCCTGATCAATCCGGACAACGAACCCTCGCTCAAAGTGGCGGCGCGTATGGGCGCGACCCGGACAGACCAAGGCGATGTGGGCGAAGGGCCTATGATCCGCTTTGTGCATGACATGCGGCCGCTGGCTGGCGGCGACATCACCGGCGCCGAGGGCGCCAAACCGACACCCAAGACTAGAACCAAGACACCCCGAAAAAGGACCTGAAATGGCTACCAAGATTCGTCTCGCCCG
>CAKZYH010000273.1 GCA_937884725.1 uncultured Paracoccaceae bacterium | reverse complement strand
CCGACCGCGTGCTCGCCTTCTACGACGGGTCAGTCTTTGCCGACGGCCCGCCCGCCACCGTTCTTGCCGACCCAGAGGTCCAGCGCCTCGTCACCGGCACCGCCCACAAGCCTGCCGCCGCGGAGCCCGCCGATGCTTGACATCAAGACCCTCAACGTTGCCATCGGCCCGGTGGCAATCCTGCGCGACGTCACGTTCTCGGTGGCAGACGGCGCCTTCCACGGCCTTATCGGCCGCAACGGCGCGGGCAAAACAACGCTCCTGCGCGCCGTGATGGGGCTCATCAAGGCAACCGGCGCCGTCGATGTCGCCGGCGACAATCTCCTCGACAAGCCACCCCACGTCCGCGGCGCCCTCGGCTTCGGCTACATGCCCGAAGACCGCCGCCTTGTCCCCGAATTCACCGTCGAAGAGAACATCAGGCTGCCGGCCGACGCGCTGAAGATGGACGACACCAAAAACCGGGTTGAATGGATCTACGGCCACATGCCCGAGATCGCGAAGTTCCGCACCCGCCGCGCCATGGAGCTATCCGGCGGCCAGCAAAAGATGGTCGCCCTCGGCAGAGCCCTCATGGCAGGCCGCACCCTCCTCGTCCTCGACGAACCGTTCGAGGGCCTCGCCCCCGCGCTCGCCAACCGCCTCGCAGAGGTGATGAGCGGCCTCAAAAACGACGGCGTCAGCATCCTGATCGCCGAGTCCCACGAGGTGCACCTGGAAGGCCTCCTCACCGCCGGTTCCCGCATCGAACGCGGCCAGGTGACCCCCATCTGAGCCAAGAACCGCCGCGCTTGGGGAGCGGCGGGGACCTCACCCCTTGAGCGCGCTGATCTCGCGCTCCCGATTGGGCATCCCAATGATCACAACGAGCGACAGTATCGCCGTGATCAGCACGTAGTACGCCGGCAGAAAGTCATCGCCGGTGCGGGTGAACAAATACGTCAGGATAAGTGGCGTGCAGCCGCCAAACACTGCGGCCCCAGTGTTGTAGGCAACGCTGACACCCGAGCAGCGAACGGCGGCAGGCAGCATGGTCGCAAGCGTCGACACCGACAGCGCCCAACCGGCAGAGTTAATCGCCGAGAACCCCATCTGCCCCCAAAACACCACGTCGAGGTTCTCACTCTGCATCATCGACCAAAACGGGATCGCGGTGACGATCATCAGCACCGCTCCGACAAAAAACACCGGGCGGGACCCCACCTTATCCGCGATCCATCCGATGGGAGGCACCAGCAGAGCAGCCACCAGAAGGTTAGCCGTCGAAAACTCAAGAAGCGTCGACGATGGATCGTGCATCTGCGCGGTCAGGAACGACGAAGCATAAACAAATATGACGAAGTAAAGGATCATGATTGGCGCGAGCAAGATCAAGATGCGGCAAACCGCACGCCAATGGTCCCGGAAGACTGTGATGACCGGCAGCTCCTTTACATCCTCATCGGGGTCCGGCAGCGATTCCATGAGGCCAAGGCGAAGAACGAGGCTGGTCAGCGCCACAAGCGCACCGAACGCGAACGGGATGCGCCACCCCCAGTCCGCCATCTGGGCCTCGGTCAGAACGGCACTCACACCGGCCGGGACGCCCGAGCCGATCATGCATCCAATCATCATCGCGAACGCAATCGTTGACCCCGCGGTGTGCTGCCGACCGGGCGGCGCAAGTTCCACCACGAGAACCCCCGACGATGTGTACTCGCCCGATACCGCAAACCCTTGGATGATCCGGATCAACACAAGGATCGCCGGGGCCGCCAGTCCGATGGTCTGATAGGTGGGCAGGACCGCGATTGCCAATGACGCCACGCCCATCATCACAACCGAAACAATCAGCGCTGTTTTCCGCCCGATCCGATCGCCCACATGACCGAAAATCACGCTTCCCAAGGGGCGCGCTAGGTAGCCGGCCGCAAGTGCGGCAAAGGCAGACAAGGTCGATGCCACTGGATCATCGGCGGGGAAGAAGGCCTTTCCGATGATCGGAGCGAGGAAGCCATAGACGGTGAAGTCGAACCATTCGAGGACGTTTCCGGAGGATGCCGCAGCCAGCGAGCGGTTAGAAAGTCGTTGCGGTTGGGACATCAGCGTCTCTCAGTCGGTCCGGTAGCAGCCCGTGTGACACGAATTTGCCCTCAGATCGACTTAATTTCCAATCCGTTGAAATAAAACACCAAACGGCGACGCCCAAACATCCGCCGCCGATGCAAGTGCCGCAACGCAGCCCTGTGCCCCACTGGCCGCCGCGAACCTGCCACTCCAGATCCGTCCTGGCGCGCGGAGCCGCGCCCCACCGGCGAGACCGCCGCACCAACCGACCGACGAAAGGGCCAGTCCCATGCAAGCACCCAACCCGCTCACCACGACGCTGACCGGCCCTGGCGTCGACCGCGGCGGCGGCCGGGCGACACACCTTTTCTCGCCCATCACGTTCCGCTCGCTCACCGCCAAGAACCGCGTGATGGTCGCCCCCATGTGCCAGTACTCGGCGACCGACGGCGTCGCCAACGCGTGGCACGTCCAGCACATGTCCTCCCGCGCCGTCGGCGGCCCCGGCATCGTCTGCATCGAGGCGACCCACGTCACCGCCGAAGGCCGCATCACGCCCTACTGCCTCGGCCTTTGGAACGAAACGCAGCGGGACGCGCTGAAGCCCGTCGTCGCCGGCATCGAAGCCCAAGGCGCCATCCCCGCGATCCAGCTCGCCCACGCCGGCCGCAAAGCTTCCACCAGCCAACCCTGGACAGGCTCGCAGCCCGTCGCTCCGGAAGACGGCGGCTGGCAGCCCATCGGCCCCTCGCCGCTTGCCATGAACCCCGGCTGCTCCGTCCCGCGCGAAATGACCAAGGACGACATCGCCCAAGTCGTCGCCGACTTTGTCGCCTCAGCCAAACTCGCCCTGGAAGCCGGCTTCAAAATCGTCGAAATCCATGGCGCCCACGGCTACCTCCTGCACTCGTTCCTCTCCCCGCGCGCCAATCAGCGCACCGACGAGTACGGTGGCTCGCTCGAAAACCGCGCCCGCGCGCTGTTCGAAGTCACCGCCGCCGTCCAAGAGGTCTGGCCCGACGACCTACCCGTGTTCGTGCGCCTCTCCTGCAGCGATTGGGTGGAGGGCGGCCTCACCATCGCCGACACCGTCGAAGTCTCCAAAACGCTCAAAGCCATGGGCGTCGACCTCGTCGATTGCTCCAGCGGCGGCGTCGATGCCGACCAACAGATCCCCTTGTCGCCCGGCTACCAGGTCCCCTTCGCCCGCCAAATCCGCGCCGAAGCGGATGTCCCCACAGGCGCCGTCGGCCTGATCACCTC
>CAKZYH010000272.1 GCA_937884725.1 uncultured Paracoccaceae bacterium | reverse complement strand
CCATGCCGTCGATGTCGTAGGGCAGGTTCGCGCGTTCGGCCTCCACCTCGTGGTATGCGGCGAGGAGGCCGTCCAGCGTCGTGGCGGTGCGCATGAAGGGGTTGGTGACGAAACCCATGGCAGCGAGGGCCTCGATCATGCCGGATTGGGTGGTCGACGGCAGCTCGCTCACCTCGCCCCAGCTGTAGGCGAAGAATTGGAGCGGGCGCTCGGCCGTTTTGTGGGCGTCCACTTGACGCAGCGAGCCCGCCGCAGCGTTGCGCGGGTTTGCGACGGGGCGCTTGCCCTCCCCTTCGAGCCGCGCGTTGAGCGCCTCGAAGTCGGCGTGGGTCATATAAACCTCGCCGCGCACTTCGAAGATGGCGGGCGCGCCTTTGATGGTTTGGGGGATGGCGTCGAGGAAGCCGACGTTGGCGGTGACGTTTTCGCCGGTGCGGCCGTCGCCGCGGGTGGCCGCGACCGTGAGGCGGCCGTCCTCATAGCGCAGGGAGAGGGAGAGGCCGTCGATTTTGGGCTCGGCGGTGAAGGTGATTTCGTCGTCGGCCGTCAGCTTGAGGTAGCGGCGGACGCGGGTGATGAAGTCGGCGACCTCCTCGTCCACCAGCGCCTTGTTGAGCGACAGCATGGTGACGGGGTGCTCGACCTCGGCGAAGGAGCCTGAGGGAGCAGCGCCGATCCCTTCGGTGATGGAGCCGGCGTGGAGGGCGGGGAACTTGGCCTCCAGCGCTTCCAGATCTCGTCGCAGGGCGTCGTATTCCGCATCTGAGATGGTGGGCGCGTCGTCCTGGAAATAGCGCTTGTCGTGCTCAGCGATCTGGGCGCTGAGGTCAGCGTGGCGGGCGGCGATGATGGGATCGATGGTCACGGGAGGCGCTCCTTGCGGAGGCGGATTTAGTGCGCGCGAGCGGGGCGTCAGGCGTCGATGAGGCGGTCTGCGGCCGCACGGGCCTCGTCGGTGATGACGGCGCCGGCGAGCATGCGCGCGATTTCCTCGCGGCGGTTCTCGCCGGCGATGGTGCGCACGTCCGTGGATGTGGTGGCGCCGACGCTGCCTTTGGCGATGAGGAGGTGGCCGTCGGCAAGGGCTGCCACCTGCGGGGCGTGGGTGATGGACAGGACCTGGACCGTGGCGGCGAGGCGGGCCATGCGCTGGCCGATCGCCTGGCTGACCGCACCGCCAACGCCGGTGTCGATCTCGTCAAAGATGAGCGTTGAGGCGGAGCCGCGGTCGGCGAGGCAGACTTTGAGCGCCAGGAGAAAGCGGGAGAATTCGCCGCCGGAGGCGACCTTGGTGATGGGGCCGGGCGGGGAGCCTGGGTTGGTTTGGACCCAGAACGCCAGCTGGTCGATGCCATCGGGGCCTGGCGCAGTGGCGTCGTGCCTGACGCTGAAGATCGCTTTTTCGAGCTTGAGGGGCGGAAGCTCGGCCATCACTGCGGTGGCGAGCGCGTCTGCGGCCGCGATGCGGTGTTCCGACAGGTTTTTGGCGGCGTCGCTGTAGGCGCGTTCGGCGGCGGTAACGGTAGCGGCGAGCGTGCCGAGGCGGTCCTCGCTGGCGTCGATGTCGGCGAGTTCGTCAGCCATGCGCACGGCAAGGTCGGGCAGCGCATCGACGGTGGTTTTGTATTTGCGGGCGGCGGCGCGCAGGGAGAAGAGGCGCTCTTCGACGGTTTCCATAGCGCCGGGGTCGTAGTCGAGGGATCGCTGGGCGGCGGCGATGGTGCTGCGCACGTCCTCCAACACGTCGAGGGCGTTGGCGAGGGCGTCCATGACGGGGTTGAGCTGCTCTTCCGCGCCGTCGCGCTTGCGCTCCAGCTTGCGAAGCACGCCGGCGAGCGAGGGGATAGGGCTTTTGGGCCCTTCGAGGCTTGAGGCGGCTTCGTTGAGGTCGCCGGCGACTTTCTCGGCGGCAGCCATGGTTTGGCGGCCTTCGGACAGGCGCTCCTCTTCGCCGGGTTCTGGGTCGAGATCGGTGAGTTCCGCAACGGCCGCGCGGAGGAAGTCGGCCTCCTCCCGAGCCGCCGCCATTTTGGCTTCCAACGCGGCAAGTTCGCGCTCGGCGTCCTTGAGCGTCGCCCAGAGTGTGCGCACGTGCTCCACCTCGCCGACGAGACCGCCGTAGGCATCCACAAGGCCCCGCTGGGCTGCGGCTGAGGCGAGCGTGCGGTCGGCATGCTGGCCGTGCACCTCCACCAAAAGCGTGCCGAGCGTGCGCAACAGCGACAGGCTGGCGGGCTGGTCGTTGACGAAGGCTTTGGCGCGGCCATCGCGCTGGACTTGGCGGCGGATGATGATGGCATCGTCGGCATCCCAGCCAGCTTCGGCGAGGGCGGACCAGGCGGGGTGCGACGGCGGCGCCTCGAAGGTGGCGATGACACTGCCTTCATCGCATCCGGTGCGCACGAGCTTTCCGTCAGCTTTCGCTCCGAGCGCCAGGGCGAGCGCGTCGAGAAGGATGGATTTTCCCGCGCCCGTCTCGCCCGTCAGCACAGTGAAAGACGGGCCGAAGGTGAGCTCCAGCGCGTCGATCAACACGATGTTTTTAACCGCCAGGTGGCTCAGCATGGGGCGTTCCCCATCCGCAATGACATTGGGTGCGGACTATCGCCCGCGAACGTTAAAGGAGACGGAAACCCTTGAAGGTGCGGCTAATCCAGCTGGCGCGGTTTTCGTTGGGTTCGAAGCCGCCGGTTTGCAGAAGGGCGTAGGCGTCACCGTACCAGCGCGAATCGGGGAAGTTGTGCCCGAGCACCGCGGCGGCGGTCTGTGCCTCATCGGTGAGGCCGAGCGCGTAGTACGATTCAGTCAGACGGAAGAGCGCTTCTTCCACGTGACGGGTGCGCTGATAGTCCTCCACGACCACGCGGAAGCGGCTGACTGCGGCGAGGTTCTCGTCGCGCTCCAGGTAGTAGCGGCCGATTTCCATTTCCTTGCCGGCGAGCTGATCCTGGGTCGCCTGCACCTTATTGCGCGCATCGTTGGCGTACTCGCTGTCGGGCCACTTCTCGACGATGCGCTCATAGGCGGCGAGGGCGCGGTTGGTCTGCTGCTGGTCGCGCGTCACGTCGGGGATTTGTTTGTAGTAGGAATTCGCGACGATGTACTGCGCATAAGCGGCGTCATCATGGTTGGGGTAGAGCGTGAGGAAACGGCGGCCGCTCTGGATCGCGCTGTCGTAATTGCCGCGGGAATAGCTGGCGAAGGCCATCATCACCTGGGCTTTGCGGCCATACTCAGTGTGCGGATGCAGGCGGTCGATTTCCATGAATTTTGCGCCTGCGGTTTTGTAGTCGCCGGAGTCCATCAGGACGAGCGCTTCATTCCACAGCTGGTCTGCGGGGGCTTCCTCAAAATCCACATCGACAATGCGGGTTCCGCAGGCGCTCAGCACCAGAGCGGTCGCAATGATGATCAGATAGCGGATCGCCATGGGTAACACTCCCCTACTCATACTTTGGTCTTTAATTCACAGATGCGCCGCCGGCAAACCGGTTGTGGGTTATGACGCATGGGTGAGTTCCCACGCGGCGGTGTTGCTGAGGAATGTCCGCAACAGGTCGTAATTCAACCGATGGCCGCCCTTGTGGCTGCGGAACAGCCCGATGATCGGTTTCCCAGCGAGAGCGAGGTCCCCAATGGCGTCCAGGAGCTTGTGGCGGACGAACTCGTCCGGGAAGCGAAGGCCCTCCGGATTGAGCACTTCTGCGCCATCGACGGCCACCGCGTTGTCGAGGCTGGCACCGCGAGCGAAGCCCTTGCGGCGCATTTTGTGGATGTCGCGGTAGCGGCCAAACGTGCGGGCGGGCGCGATTTGTGTGCCGTAGTCGTCGGCGTCGAGGTCGAAGATGAGGCGCTCGATGCCGATGGCTTCGTCGGCAAAGTCGATGGTGAGGTCGAACTGGCGGCGCGGCGCGGGGATGAAGGCGGCGTAGGCTTCGCCGCGGCTCACCCAGACAGGCTGCTTGACCGTGTAGGCGTCGGCCGGCGCATCGTCGGCGACTGCGGCGCTGAGGGGCTCGAAGAATGGTTTCGCGCTGCCGTCCATGATGGGGACTTCGGCGGTGTTGATCTCGATGGTGGCGTCGCGGATGGACAGGGCCGCCATAGCGGACATGAGGTGCTCGACTGTGCGGACCTCTGCGCCGTCCTGGGAGAGGACGGTGGCGAGCGTTGTGGCGGCGACGCGATCTGCGGATGCAGTGATGGATTGGCCGAGATCAGTGCGGTGGAAGGTGCTGCCCGCGCCGGGCGGTGCGGGGCCCACACGCACAAACGCGTCGGCGCCCGAGTGGACACCGACGCCAGAGAACGTCACCGGCTCAGTGAGCCGGCGCGTGACTAGTTGGCCTGGCGACGCAGGAATGCTGGGATCTCCAGCTGCTCGTCATCCAACGAGCGAGGAGCGGCTCGGGTCCGGGACACGGGCTCTTGCTCCTGGCGTGCGCGGCGGGGTGCGGCTGGCTCAGTGCGGGCACGCGGGCGGCGCGTCTCTGCCTGATAGTCCTCCGCGGCTTCGGCCCGGCGTTCCTGCAAGCGGCGTTGACGTGTGGCGCGCGGCGACGCGGCTTCAACGTCCTCCTCCTCGTCCTCATCGTCCCGGCGGGCGAGGCCGGTGGCGATGCGGCGGAGGAGCCCCATAGGGCGGCCGTCGGCTGCCGCGTCATAGG
>CAKZYH010000271.1 GCA_937884725.1 uncultured Paracoccaceae bacterium | reverse complement strand
GGTCCCGCTTCACGAGATGGAGGCGCTGATGAGCGAGCTGATCGCCCTTGACCGGATCACAAAGGCGGCTGCGTCGACACCGTGACAAAGCCCCTGCGGCATTACCGTCAACAACAGCGCTGACGCGGCGCGATACCACCCAAACTGCTCTCCCTTTCAGAAGATCTCGATTTTTGAAGGACATCGCCATGGTACGGTCGGCACAAACGGTCATCGGGTGGATAACACTCCTCCTTGTGCTCGTGTGTGCGCTCGCCGTCGGCGGCAATATGGAGGCCGCGTGGCTCACCCTTGCAGCAGGCATCTTCATCCTGTTCGTCCTGCAGCTGATCGTCGATCTCATCGAGCGCCACAAGCTCAACGCCTTCCTAGCCTTGGCACCCGCAGCGGTGTTGTTCGTCGCCTCGCTGACCTGGGCCGCGCTGCAGCTATCAGACTTGTTGCCGTCAGGCTGGTCCGCACCCGAATGGCAATTCGTGGAAGCCAGCGGCCGGGTGGCCATCGATCCCAATGGCGGCGCCCTCATCCTGGCGCGGCTGGCCGTCTACGGGATGATCTTTTGGATCGCTGCACGCTCATGTCTGGACGAAGCCGTCGCCAGTCGCTTTCTGATCGTCATCGGGGTGTGGTGCACGCTCATGGCCATATACGGGCTCATCAGCGCGCAAGTGGGAGAAAACCCCATCACCGGGCGGGAAGACCGCTACGTCACCGGGCCCTTCGTCAACCCCAACCACTTCGCCACCTACTGCGCCATGGGCATCATCGCCATGCTGGGGGTGCTCGCCATCAAGATCGAACAGAACGACAGCGGGCGCTGGCAACGGCGCTTCGCCGAAGGGTTTCTTAACGGTCTGTGGTTCTACGTGCTTGCCGCGCTCATCATGGTCACCGCACTTGTGCTCACCCTCTCACGCGGTGGACTGATCGTCATGTTCATCGGCGTGGCGGTGTTCGTCTTCACCGTACGGCGAGGCACCCTTAAACAGAACGCCACCACGGCCATCATCATCTTGGTCTTGCTTGGCAGCTTCGCCACCCTCACCGGCATGAGCTACGTGTTGCCCGAACTTTTGTATGGCGACCAAGGCGGCACCCGACGGGCGATTTACATCAGCACTATAGCCGCCATCGCTGACCGGCCACTGTTCGGCTATGGCCTCGCAAGCTTCGACGACATCATTCTTGGTTACCTCACTGCAGAGGCGACGCAGAGGGGCGTCATCGACTTTGCCCACAACACCTACCTGGAAAATATCCTGGAGCTGGGCGTTCCAGGCGCCATCCTTTTTTTCGGCGCGCTTGCCCTGGTGCTCCTGAAGTTGTGGCAGGGCGCGGGACGCCGCCGCAGGCTGCACGCCCTGCCCGCCACAGGCTTTGCTACCGGCGCACTCGTGGCTGTCCACGCACTCCTCGATTTCAGCATGCAGATGCCAGCCGCTGCCGCCTTGTTTGCCTTCATCCTCGGTCTCAGTTGGGCGCAAAGTCTCACCTTTGAGGAGCGCCAACCTCAGATGCCACAGCGGTCAACGCGAAAGCGCCGCTCCGTGACGTCCACTCCGCGCCGCGCCAAACCCGCCCGGTCCGCCGCAAGACTGAGCGCTGACGATCTGTTGACACCTGTCAACAGATCGGGCGGGCGTTGACACGAACCGACCGCCCGACCCGCCAGAACTGGCCAAAAACTGCTGTTTCAGCGGTGGACGAGAGCTGCACCACCGCGACAAGGGGAACGCGGATCAGGCACCGTTCTGGAGATTCGCACAACAGGCTGTTGAGCACCCATGGCATCTTCAGTGGCATCCACGGCGGCCCCAACCGTTCCACAGCTCAAATCCCGCGAGGACTTTGCCGAGCTGCGCCTGAGGGAAAAAAACGCCTACCTGC
>CAKZYH010000270.1 GCA_937884725.1 uncultured Paracoccaceae bacterium | reverse complement strand
GCTTGCAGGACGCCGGCCGCTCGGGCGCGATGCGCTACGGCGTATCCCAATCCGGACCGATGGATTGGGTCCGCTACCGCCTCGCCCTCACCCTAGCCGGCGCCGAAGGCCCAGCGTCCGAAATCGGTCTTGCCGGCGCCCGGTTCAAAGCCACCGGCACGGTCCAACTCGGCATCGCCGGACCAGGCTTTTCTGTGAAGATCGTTGGCGGCGACACGATCCCCCTCCCAGCCCGCCTCACCCTGGGTGACGGCGAAGAAATCGACATCACCCCCGGCCGAGAGGGCATGTGGGCTTACCTCGCCGCAAAGGGGCTCGATACAGGCGAACCCGTCCTCGGCAGCTTCGCGACCAACGCGCGAACGGGCCTTGGCCGGCGCAGCTTCGACGCGCCCTTTCCCTGCGACGAGGTCAAACCCTTCCCGCCCCAGCTGTTCACAGATCTGGGTGCGCTCGACGGTCCCATCGCCGTCCTCCCTGGCCCACAACATCACCTCTTCGTGCAGGAAGAGCTGGACCGGTTCGCCTCACAACCCTTTCGGCTCACCGATCAGCTTGACCGCATGGGCTACAAGCTGTCGTGCGATCCGATCCACGCTATCACCCACGACATCATCTCCGATGGCATCGTGGAGGGCTCCATCCAGGTCCCCGGCAACGGCCAGCCCATCATCCTGTGTGCCGACCGGCAGCCGACAGGCGGCTATCCCAAAATCGGTGTGGTGGCGGCCGCCTCCCGGCCAGCGCTCACCCAGCGCAGACCTGGCGCCGAAGTCCGCTTCCGCTGGATCGACGCCGAGGCGGCCGCAAAGGCACGCCATGCGCTCGCTGAAGCGGCCGCCAACCCAAAACCCCGCCAGCTCGATCAAATCAGCGGCGAAACGCTGATGGCGGTGAACCTCATCGGCGGCGTTTGGGCAGACGGTACAACCGCTACCCAATGACCTCCCCTGCGGTGCGCCTCACTCACTTGATGTGAATGCGGCGCGGGCGAATGGCGAGGCCGTGTTCGGTCTTTCGCCAGTGGTGCGGGCGGTGAACGAGATCGTATAACGCGACAATCACCGCTGCGCCCATAAGCAACCAGTAGACCGGAAACCAAAACACAATCAGTGGGTTGATCTGATGGCTTTCATGCGTCTTCGCGCTGACAGCCCCCAGCACAATGTTGGCGCCGTACCCGAATATGATCGACCCCAACTGCACACCGATCACCACGGGGTGAATGCCGATGCTCGCGGGCACAGCGCCGAGCGCCATCAGTGCCAGTTGCGCCGTGACGACCAAATGGGCGAGCGCAGCGCCCAGCGCACCCACAATGAAGAGATACATCAACGCAACGTCGGACCACCCCACTTCTCGGATCAGTCGCACAGGGTGTCGGCTGTGCACCAGCAGCGTCTGCATATAGCCCTTAAACCAGCGTGCGCGTTGCTTCAGCCACGCCGACATCGTGAGCGGCGCTTCCTCAAAGGTGTCGGAGTTGAGCATCTGGATGCGATAACCCGCGCGTCGCAGGCGGATCGCCAGATCAGCGTCCTCGGTCACGTTAAACGGGTCCCACCCGCCCACCCGCATCAGCGCGCTGCGCCGAAAGTGGTTCGAGGTGCCGCCCAGGAGCACGAGGCCGCCGCGGCGCGTCACCATTGGCATTATAAAGTTGAACAGGCACGCATACTCGATGGCGAACATGCGCGTGATCCAGCTGTGCTTGTGATGGTCGATGGTGAGCCGCGCCTGCACCGCACCGAGGCTTTTGGGCCCTGAGCGGAATGCAGCGACCGCGGCGCGCAGCTGGCCAGGATCGGGTCGGTCCTCTGCGTCGAAAATCGTGACGAGCGCTCCGGCCGCTTGTCGCAAGCCCGCATTGAGCGCGCGCGGCTTGGTTTGCGGCTGTCCTTTCGGTAGCACAATGATCCGGCTCGGCCAGTCTCTGGCAGCGCACTCGATGGCGGCGCGGGTCTCGTGGTCGCCCTCTTCCAGCAAGAACATGACGTCAAGCTTCGCGCTGGGATAATCGAGCCGGCGCAGCGCGTGCACAAGGCCAGGAATGGCCGCAGCCTCGCGGTGCACGGGCACAAGGATGGAGTAGACCGGAAGGGGAATGTTCCGTTCGGGTGGCTTTTGTTCGACCCATCTACGGTCGAACAGGGCCATCGCCCGGGATGCGGCGTATCCTAGAAGCAGCGCGGTCAGCGCCCCGAGGAAGATGGTCACCGTTACGCTGGGCAGAATGAGGGCCGCCACCAACGCACTGCCCAAAATGCCGCCGATCACTGTGGCCTGCCCGTGCGACAGGGTGCGGGCTGCGGTGCGGTCGGGCGCGATGGCGTGCAGAGGCTCAACGACGCCTTGCACCGTGATCGGCCCCGCCGAGCGTCGCCGGCGAATGGCTTCGGCGAACGGCACAATAATCAAACTGGCGGCGAGATTGGGCGAGCGCACAACCGCGGCCCCAAGCATGGGTAGCCACTGCGCATCCGGTGCTATGACAAGGTACCCGCCGGCGCGCAACGGCTCAAAAACCGCCCCTTGCTGGTTGAAGCGCGGCGGGTGCACCACTGCGGCGAGCTCGTCGGGTAGGCGCCTGTAAAACGGCACGCCGAGCCAATCAGCGATCTTCTCGTTCAGCTCCGCGTTGTCGAAAGGGAGGATCGCGGCGTCTTCGGCTCCGCCCGCCCGGCCAATGGCGCGCACGCAATCGTAGGGCGCGGCCGCTGCGAGCGCTTTGGCAAAGACGCTGCGTTGCGAGGGGGACAGCGCGCGAGTGCGGGCGGCGCCCCCATGCGCGGCCATCATGCTCGCCGCCCGACGTCCAAGCGCGACGGCTTCGCTCTTGCTTGGCGCAAGGGTGGCGTCGCTTAATTCATAGCCGCGGTGTAGGCTATCGCCATAGCGTCCCGGCCCCTGGGGCCCATCCACCAACGGCCCCTTCGCTGCAGAGCCGTAGGGATAATCCATAGCAGCGCTCGCGAGAGTTTAGTGGCTGCCGGGATGCAACCTTGAATAATTTGTGGCGACGGTACGGCAACAGTCTGGCGGGCGCAATCAAGAATTGCAGCAGCTGCTCAGGACGATTTTGAATTGATCGCGCTGACGGTGACGCGGAACGCGTCAGCGCCCCTCGGGTGGCCGTGCGAATGCGAGACGAATAAAGTTCGTCACACCCGGCGTTTGCAAGGGCAAGCCCCCGATTGTGAGGATCCGATCACCCGTACGGCCTAACTCATAGTCGATGATCACGCGGCCGGCTTCAGCGATGACCTCATCGACGGTGACGCACTCCGGCACTACGAGAGCGTTGATGCCCCACGTCACCCCAAGCCGGCGCGCAATATCAACGTTCGGGGTCAGCACCAGAATGTCCGCCGACGGCCGCTCACGCGCGATGCGTAAGGCGGTGCTGCCGGCGGCGGTGTAACAGACGATGGCGCGCACGTTCAGCGTCTCGCCGATCTGGCTCGCAGCTGCCGAAAGCGCATCGGCACCCGTGGGTTCCGGCTCGTAGCGTTGAGCGTCCAGGATGGAACGATAGTGGTCGTCTTGCTCCACTGTGCGCGCCACTTGGTCCATCGTGCTGACAGCTTCGGCGGGGAACTGTCCGGCCGCACTTTCCGCCGACAGCATCACAGCGTCTGCACCCTCAAACACGGCCGTTGCCACGTCCGACACCTCAGCACGGGTCGGAACGGGCGCCTCGATCATGCTTTCCAGCATCTGCGTGGCCACGACCACCGGCTTGCCGGCCTTGCGCGCAGCGCGCGTAATGCGCTTTTGCAGCCCCGGCACGGTGTCGAGCGGCATCTCAACGCCAAGGTCGCCCCGCGCCACCATCACCGCGTCGGAAAGCTCGATGATATCGTCGAGCCGGTCGATGGCCTGCGGCTTCTCAATCTTCGCCATCAGGCCCGCCTTGCCCCTGGCGAGCTTGCGCGCCTCGGCCATGTCTTCCGGGCGCTGAATGAACGACAGTGCCAGCCAGTCCACCCCAGCGTCGAGCGCCGCGGTGAGGTCTGCGTGGTCTTTTTCGGTCAGCGCGCCCATGGGCAGCAGCGTGTCCGGGCACGAGACGCCCTTGCGGTTCGACAGCGGACCGCCTTGCACGACCACCGTATCGGCTTCGGTATCGCTCGCCTCGGTCACGCGCAGCGTAATCTTGCCGTCGTCTAGCAGCAGCCGGTCGCCGGCCTTAAGGGCGTGCAAGATTGGCGGGTGTGGGAGCTGAACCCTGGTTCCGTCGCCAGGCGTCTCATCCGAATCCAGCCGAAACGCCGCGCCGTTCTCCAGATGGATGCGGTCGCCCTCAAACATGCCCACGCGCAGCTTAGGACCCTGGAGATCGGCAAGAATGGTAATTGCAGTGTTGAGGCCCGCCTCGATGCCGCGGATATCGCGCACGAGCGTCCGGAGCATGTCATGGCTCGTATGGCTCATGTTGATGCGAAACACGTCTGCACCTGCACGATGCAGCGCAGCGATGGTTTCCGGAGAGGATGATGCTGGGCCGAGGGTAGCGAGAATACGGACCCGACGGGCTCGGATCACTGACCGCCAATGCCAGTCTTCGGTTGCTCGTTCAGCTGCACGGTCCACGACAGCTTGTCTCGCGTATCGACCTCGATAAAGCCGCGGCGCTCAAATCCGCGGGCCACGCAGTCTTGCACGCCTTGGATCGTAAATTCGCGTTCGTCGGTGCACATGAAGGACGTGCCTCCCCAGGCACCGCCTTCCTCGTAGTCGAGCGCATAGACGTAGTAGTAGCGGGACGGGAGCGGCCCTTCCACGACCACCTGGCAGGTCTCAGCGGGGATGTTCCACCATCCTTCGCTCACCCATGTGTCGCCGCCTTTATAGCCGATGGCGATCCCGACTTGGACTGGAGTTTTGTTGCACAGCCGCAGTTCAGCGTGTGCGTCATCCGCCATCATCGGCATGATCGCGCAGCCCAGGCCGAACGCCCCAAGCCAGTTGGCAGCCTTAGCCGGAGCTGAGGCAAGCAAGAACCGGATCATACGCGAAACGCCACCTTCTTCTTCTTGTCGGGTCGACCGTCCCAAGCCGGACGGTTCATCACCATTAACCTGCTCGTTGTCAATGAGCCCAACGTGCCTCTCTCATCGCCGTTGACCAGCCCTGCGCCGCAACGGAGTCGTCAAGACATTCCCGTTAAAATGGTACGGAGTAAATTCTTAACATCCCGTTCATCCGCATTTCCCAATCCTAAGAAAGCTCACTTATCCCCGAATACGTAGGGCTTGGTAGCATCAGCATCCAGATGGAAGACGAACTGCTATTTTGTGGCAAAAGAAAATCTAATAAACAGTCATAAATTGCATTGAAGACTTTAAGTATGTTCAAACGCCGCTTAGAAAGTTGAATTGGTTGCAGGAATTGCGGCAACAGCGGGGCATCAGCGCCTCTCGGGCACTCCTTAAAGTTGTGTCGTTGGGCTGCAACATTTTACAAAAAAATTGCTAGCAATCGAAATTTATTGGGGAAAACAGGCGGTTTCAGAGGCGCGATGCCCGCCTGTGAACCCTGCGATCATTCCTGCGGAGCGCGGATTGCGGGGATGATTCGCCCAGCGGCCTATCCAACAAAGCGCAGCTGCCTCAAGCCTGAGGCATAACGCAAACGAGGAATGCGCGATGGATGAACCCGTGGCAGCAGAGCAGCTCCGTAGCTTCGTGGAGCGGATCGAGCGACTGGAAGAAGAGAAGCAGCAACTGGCCGATGACGTGAAGGACGTCTACGCGGAAGCCAAGGCCAACGGCTTTGACGCAAAGGTCCTGCGCCAGCTGGTTCGGCTGCGCAAACAGGAGCCAACCGAGCGGGCGGAACAAGAGGCGATCCTGGACCTCTACATGGAAGCCCTCGGCATGCGCATGGGCGATATTCCCGCCGCTCAAGCGGCATAGGCGCCGAAGCCGACATCGGCTGGGTGAAACGCGCTGTCGGCTTAAATTTCAGTCGACAGCGCCTCGCCCGCCAGTGCGCAGGCCGCGTCATAGCGTGAGCGAGGCTGGTTTTAAGAGCGGGGGCTGGGGAACAGTGTAATGCGCAGACCCTTGAACCCGTCCGGGGCAGGCAAATTTGGCCCGTTGCGGGAGAAGCTCCCCGGGGCGCCAAGGAAGCCACCCACAAGCAACACCTGGCTCACACCATCGCCATTCCTGTCGGGCGCGACGAAACCGCTAAACGTTTCGCCGTCAATCCCGGTCTTGGTCGCGATTAGCGCAGGGCTCGCCCCGCGCACTGGGGTCAGTGTGGTGGCAAGCGATGCTGTTGGTCGCCGCCGGATCTGTTCAGAAAGGCTCGGCCCAGACCCTGGGGCGGGAGCAGCATCAATGCCGCGCGTGATGTCGCTGCCTAGCGCTGCGACATCGATCGCAGTCTCGTCCAGGTCGGATGGTGCGCTCAGCGTCTGCGCCGCCAACGCCTGTGCCGCGTCAAGGGCTGCATCGTTGTCTGCCGGTCCGGCATATCCGAGCGCAGTCGTCCCCTCCAAGAGTGTCTCGATATCGGGCCGCGCCGGCGGAATAGCAGCGACAACGACCGGCTCATCCTGCGGCGGCGTGTTCGGTTGCTCGGGCGGCGTTTGTCCCGATGGCAGCGGCGTATCGGAAATGACCGCACCGATGGGGTCCCCGCTGGCTGGGGCCACCGATGTCACCGTCGGCACCGATGGCGAGGCCGCCGGCGCGCTTTCCTCCGCCCCGTCCTCATCGCCGCGGAAGCGATTGATCAGGCCACCCAGCGACACGCCCGGCAGCTGACGGAAGAGCCCTTGCCCTTCGTCACTCCCATCACTGCTGCGGTCAGGCTCTGCGGCTGCTGCAGCGGCTGGCCGCTCAGCGCGTGGTTCGGAACGGGGCACTGCCGACGAGATCCGGTCGCGGGACAGCGAGGCTGTGCGCACCGGCACGGGCCGATCATCAGCCGGCGAGGCGGTGCGCGTGTTGCGCACCCGGTCGCTGCCGGGCGAGCTGCTGGCCGAAGACTCAGCGCTATTGCGCTCGCGCCCGCCACCCAAAATACCGGCCAACAGGTTTCCGCCACCACCGCCGCCCCCGCCGCGAAGGCGTTGCAGCTTGCCTGCTTTCTCCAGCGCCTGCGCCTGCTTGTAACCCTTCAGCGGCTTGCCGTTGGAGGGCAGGTGCAGCGTCTTTCCGTCTGGGAACAGCCGCGACAGCTGCCGGCGCGACATCCGTGGCCATGAGCGAACCCGGCCCGTGTCGAAGTGGACGAAGGCGGTGCCACTGCGCGGATAATAGCCGACGCCGCCCACCTGCCGCTTCATCCCGGCTTGGCGCACCTTCGCCATGTTGGCGCCTTTGATGAAGAAGTCGATCGCCTTGCCAGCCATGTGCTGAGAGCGCCGAGCCACCCCGCGCGAGCGTTTGCGCAGCATCTGGTTGGTCGCCGGCGAGCGGTATGCGGACACCACGCTGATGCGCCTGCCGCCAAATTCCTGCTGCACCTCCCAAAGAAGGTCGAACAGCTCGGGATCCATCTTGGTGGCTTCGTTCCGTCGCCAGTCGCGCAAAAACCGGTTGAGGTCACGCAGCGCACTCGGCACAAACCGGCCGTTGCGCTTGTAAACGACGTCGATTTCCTCGCCGGTATGGGTGAAGTGCAAACTGAGGGAGCGGTTGGCGGCCGATGCCGGACTCGCGGCTGCCGCGAGCATCGCGACCGCGGCTAACGCTATGGCCGCGCCGCGCCACGCCAAACTGTTGGAACAGCGCAAAGGCTGCCAATAGAAAGGGAACACGCGCGTCAAGCCGGCCTCTTTCATCACCCTCAAGGCGTCGGCCGGATCATCTGGCCAGCCGCACCCAAACACGCAAAACTTGCACGCGCCTTAACTGATGCGTCGAATTTCGCCAAGGGGATTCACCAATTTGCCAGGAAATCCGGCGAATTGGCGCACCAGATTACCGCACGTCGAGGGCGCGCAGCGTCGAGGTGTCGATGCCGTAGACATCGCCGTGAAGCGTCAACGCCCCATCCGCAGCAGGCTCCGCGGTGAAATAGGCAAGGTGCACCTTCACGTCGCTTTTCAGGTTCACCCACCGCTCGCCCCCGCCGATCATGCGCTTCAGCGACGAGCCGGTTAGCTCAGGTTCGCCCTGGAGGAGAGCATCGGCAAAAACGAATGGCTGATGCACTCGGATGCAGCCGTGGCTGTAGGCCCGCTTTGTGCGCCGGAAGAGGTGCTTGCTCGGTGTGTCGTGCAGATACACGGCGTGCTTGTTCGGGAACAGGAACTTCACCCTACCCAGCGCATTGCCGCGGCCCGGCCGCTGCCGAATGCGCACCCGGCGCAGGTTGGCGGGCGTCCAGCTGACCGACGAGGCGTTCACCACGCGGCCGTTCATGACCACTTCGTAGTTGTGCCGGCGCGTAAAGCCCCCGGGATTAGACCGCAGCGACCCCAGCATCTCCTTGGATGCAATGGAGTACGGCACGTTCCAGTATGGATTGACGACAGCGTGCTCCATCACATCGGAGAAAATCGGCGTCGGATTGCTGCGCTTACCCACCACGACGCGGCCGCGATAAACCTCTTCATCCTCGTGGCTGACGCGCACTTCAAAGGCCGGAATGTTCACGAACACGTGGCGTTCGCCAAGGTCGCGCGGCATCCAGCGCCAGCGCTCAAGGTTTGCAATCAGCACTGGAACTGGGTCGATCTGGCCGGTCCCATCCAGCGCGCGCACCGTCCGCGGCCCCACGATCCCGTCCGCGCCGAGCTTGTTCGCCCGCTGAAAATCCTTCACCGCGTCGCGAAGGCTCTCGTCAAAAACCGTCGGATCGTCCCCGCGCTTTACCGTCACGCCCAGCCGGGCGCGCAACGTGGCAACGCGCGGGCCGGAGCTACCAAGGCGCAAGTTCTGGCCCCGCCCGACCTTCGGGTGGATGTAGACCGTTTCGCCGAGCGCGCGCCGCAGATGTTTGCGCAGCGCATGATAAGCCTCGTGCGGCGGGTGCGCGCCCTCAAAAGCGCTCGCCGCATCGCCCTCAGCCAGCGACTTCAGAAACGCTTGCGCGTCCAGCACCGGCGGATCGACGTCGATAATCCGGCGCACCTTGCGCGGGTTGGTGCGGCCTGAATGGACGTGGCTTGCATAGCGCAGCGCCGTTTCGGTCAGCGCCACATCATAGCGCGCCGTCGCCACCACCCCGAGGCCATGCCGCAGCGGCATCGCATAATCGGCAGGGTTGAGCCCGTCCTGGCGCGCATTGCCCAACGCCACGGCAAGATCGGCGGCCGCATCTTCGGTCCAAAACGGCCTGTAGCCGCGGCTCTCATAAAACTCGTCGACGCCCATCGACACGTCGGCGCGAACCTCCCGGCGCAGCGCGTCTTCAACGGTGGTGAGTGGCGCTGCGGGCGGTTGAAATGAACCGAGCAAAATGTCGGTCCGCGGCGCAATGCGCGGCAACGGAACATCAGCAAATGCGGGCGCGAGCAACCCCGACGCGGTGAGCGCCATCACCGCGCCCATCAACATTTGCCGTGCCATCACGCCACCCCGACTGTTCAGCTAAGCCCGTTCATCATAGATGGCATATCACCAACCCGCCGCAGCGCGGGTTAAAGCAAGCTAGGTCGAGGGTTGAGGCGCATGGATTTGCCGGCAGTGCACACAAATTTGCCACACGATGTCGCAGAGCGCGGCGCAGCAGCGACCCCATTGGGCACGCTCCCCACGTGGGACCTTACCGACCTCTACAGCGGCCCCGACGACGAAAAGCTCACCGCCGATCTCGATAAGCTTGCCGCCGACGCCAAAGCGTTCGAAGCCACCTACAAAGGAACCCTCGCGGGCACGCTCGCCGGCGCCGACGCATCGCGCATTCTGGCCGAGGCCCTCAGCGCCTACGAAGCGATCCAAGATCTCGCCGGCCGGGTTGGCTCCTTCGCTGGGCTCCAGTACGCGACCGACACCATGAACCCCGCGTTCGCCAAAGCCTACGGCGACCTGTCGGACAAGCTGACCCAGCTCTCCACCCACCTCCTCTTCTTCGAGCTGGAGCTGAACCGGATCGAGGACGCCGTCCTCGACGCCGCCCTCACCGGCGATGCAGCGCGCTACCGTCCCTACATCGAGGATCTGCGCAAAGAACGCCCCTTCCAGCTGTCGGATGAGTTGGAGCAGCTGTTTCTGGAAAAATCCGCCACCTCCCGCTCCAGCTGGACGCGCCTTTTCGACGAGACCATCGCCGCAACCCGCGTCAGCCTCGACCCGGACAGCGAGGACGTCACGCTGGAAGAAGCGCTCAACAAGCTCCTCGATCCCGACGGCGAAACCCGCCGCAAAGCCTCGGACGGCATTGCCGCCGCGCTGAAGCAGTCGGAGCGCACCTTCACGCTCATCACCAACACCCTCGCCAAAGACAAAGAGATTTCAGACCGTTGGCGCGGCTTCGACGATGTCGCCGCCTCCCGCCACCTCAACAACCGCGTTGAGCCCGAGGTGGTGGACGCGCTGGTGAGCGCCGTCCGCGCCGCCTATCCGCGCCTGTCCCACCGCTATTACGCCATGAAAGCCAAGTGGTTCGGTAAAGACGTGCTCGACAGCTGGGATCGCAACGCCCCGCTGCCCGACGCCGACGACCGCATCGTCGATTGGGACGACGCCCGCTCCACCGTGCTCACCGCCTACCGCGCGTTTTCCCCGCGCATGGCCGGCCTCGCGGAGCGCTTCTTCACCAACGCCTGGATCGACGCCCCGGTGCGCAAAGGCAAAGCGCCTGGCGCCTTCAGCCACCCCACCGTGCCGTCCGCCCACCCCTACGTGCTCCTCAACTACCAAGGCCGCACGCGGGACGTGATGACCCTCGCCCACGAGCTTGGCCACGGCGTCCACCAAATCCTCGCCGGGCCCAACGGCGCGCTCATGGCGCCAACCCCGCTGACGCTTGCAGAAACAGCGTCCGTCTTCGGCGAGATGCTGACGTTCCGTAAGCTGCTCGACGCCGCGCCCGACGCCAAAACCCGCCGCGTGATGCTCGCCTCCAAGGTGGAGGACATGATCAACACCGTCGTCCGCCAAATCGCGTTCTACACCTTCGAGCGCAAAGTCCACACGGCGCGCCGCGAGGGCGAACTCACCTCAGAGGACCTGGGCAAAATCTGGCTTGACGTGCAGACCGAAAGCCTCGGTCCCTCGGTGCGCATTGGCGAGGGCTACGACATCTTCTGGGCCTACATCCCGCACTTCATCAACGCCCCATTCTACGTCTACGCCTACGCGTTCGGCGATTGCCTCGTGAATTCGCTCTACGGCGTGTTCGAGCGCGAGCCCCAGGGCTTTGAGGCGAAGTACATGGCGATGCTCGAGGCCGGCGGCACACGCCACCACTCAGAGCTCCTCGCCCCCTTCGGCCTCGATGCTCGCAACCCCGCCTTCTGGCAAACCGGCCTCTCCGTCATCGAAGGCCTAATCGACGAACTCGCCGCGGCCGACGCCGCCGCATGAGTCTGCCAGCGCACGACAACAGTGCGCTGGCCCACACGCCCTACGCAGGCCGCCACCGCCCCTTCACCATCGGCGTGGTCCGCCTCGCGTGGGACGACTGGTTCGAGTTCGACGCCCACCGCGACGCCGAACTCGCCCTCAAAACCCAAATCTTCGACACCGCAGACGACGCCTTTCTCGCCACCGACGCCTCGATGGCGGCGCAAGAGGAAGCCGCCACGGCGAGCGCAGATTGGCTGAAGGCCCGCGGCCACCCCGTCGCATTGCCCGACGAGCCGCCGCTCAAAGCCATCTCCCGCGTCGTGCAAGACGACCTTGTCCTGATGCAGCACGACGGGACCGCCTGGTGTCTCACTGCCGCCTCGCTCTGCTTCCCGTCGTCCTGGTCCCTCTCCGACAAATTCGGCCGCGGCCTCGATGGCCTCCACCACACCGTCCCCGGCTGGCAGGACAAGATGGGCCGCCAAGTCTCCCGCCTGTTCGACACCATGCGCCCCGGCGCGCTCGTCTGGCGCCTCAACTGGTCACTCCAGCAGGGGCCGGCCTACCGCATCCCAAAGCTCGAAACCGACCACCGGCCCTCCTGGACCGGCACCGATGGCGCCCACGTGCGCGTGGAGCGGCAAACCCTCACCAAGCTCCCCCAGACCGGCGCCATCCTTTTCACCATCAAAATCCAGCTCGACCCATTCCAAGCCTTCACCGCCCACCCCGACGGCGCAAACCTTGCCGGCGCGTTGGCAGACGAGCTTGACGCCCTCACCCCCGATCAGCGCGCCTACAAAGGCCTAGTCTCCGTCGGCCCCGAGCTCGTCGCCAAGCTGCGCGGCCTGCAAAGCTCCGTCGCCACCGACAGCGTCCGCCCCGAAAAGTAGCGATAAGGCCGCGTCGCCACCGGCCCCGGCCGACACTCATCAAACGGCCGATCCACCTCATCGGAGCCCGGCACCTCACCGCCCTGCCACACGATGAGAACGTGATCCGCCCCCGGCGCCATCCGATCCTCAGCGGCATGGGCCATCCGCCCCGCCCGCCGCAGCGCAAGCGTCATGTTGGCCGCAAAATCAGGCCGCCCACCCCAAACCGCCAGCGTCCCCTCCGGCAGGTCCGGCGCGATCGCCAGCGCCAACTCGCCATGCGGATACGCAAAGCGGTGCTTGTCAAAAAGCACCATCCCGGCAACGCCAATCGGCACCGCGACAAACGCGACGCCGCCCGCCAACCGCACCACCGCACGCCAGCGAAACGCTGTCAGCGCCAACCCCGCAGCCACCGGCAGCGGCATGAAAAACGGCGACAAATACCGCTCCGGCATCTGCCGCCCATCGCTCACCAAAACCCCAACAAGCGTCGCGCCAAACCCCACCGCGACCGTCGCGACAAGCGCGTTCCGCCAACACTTGAGCGGCCCCGGCAACGCCACCTGCGCCGTCAGCGCCAGAATGCCCAGCGCAGCCGCCCCCCACGCCCGCGCCCCCACGGTCAGCAAGCTGGCGCCGTCGCTCCCCACTCCCGGGAGGGCGCCAGCGCTCGCCCAGGTGGGCCGAAAAAGCTTGCTCAGCCGCCCCGTACTCGCCTCAATCGCCAACCCGGCCGCCACCAGCGACGGCCCCGTCAGCACCGCAAACACCACCGCCGCAAGCGCAACCCCACCCCGGTGCCGCCACGCCGCAGCCCGCCGCTCGGGCGTCGACAGCGCGACCACCGCCGCTGCGCCCAGCAAAATCGCGCCATTAAACTTCGCCAGCATCGCAATCGACGCCGCCACGCCGAGCCATACAAAGGCGAGCGCCCGCGGCCGCTGCCAGATCACCACGGCCGCGTGCACAATCCCCGCGCAGCCTGCCATCACCATCACCGTGTGCGCCAAAGTGTGCGCCGCCATCCAGCTGATTTGCGGACACAACGCCGCAACGGCGAGCGCCCCGATCCCAGCCGGCACCCCGCCGATCCGCCGCGCCGCATCGAACACCAACAGGTGGATCGCCGCCAGCAACACCCCTTTGACAAGTGCCACCGACAGCGGCCAATTCCACCCCGTCGCCTCCAGCACCAACCGCAAAACCCAGTTGTACAGCGGTGGATGGGAGTTCGCGTACACCAGGCGAAAATCCACCTGGCCAAAAAACTGCGCCTCATCGATCTCCAAATACGGCGACAGCGACAGCCGTAGCACCATGAGCAGAACCACATACGCAACCACCGCCGCGACGACGGTGCGCGCGCTGATGCGGTCGATGGCAAGGGTCTGCTGCACTAGGGTCTCCGGTACCGCCCGAGCACGACGGGCGTTAGCGTCCCTTACAGAAGCCGGCCCCATGACCGCACCCGGAAAATGACAGCACCCGAAAAACGCGCCCTCATCACAGGCGGCGCCCACCGTGTCGGCCGCGCTATAGCCACCGACCTCGCCGCCCACGGCTACGACGTCGCCATTCACGCCAACACCTCCGCCACCGCCGCCCAAGCCTTGGCCGACGAACTCGCCGCGAACCACAGCGGCCGCACAGCTGTCGTCACCGGTGACCTTGCCGACCCAGCTGCCGTAGCAGCCATCGTCCCGGCGGCCGTCGCGGCGCTCGGCCCCCTGTCCCTCCTCATCAACAATGCATCCGTGTTCGAGGGGGATGCCCTCTCCGACATGACGCCGGAGCGCTGGCGCCGGCAAATGGCGGTCAACGCCGAGGCCCCCGCCTTCCTCGCCCAAGCCTTTGCTGCGAGCACCGACACCGGACTCATCGTCAACATCATCGACCAGCGCGTCTGGAAACCCACCCCGCGCCACTTCAGCTACTCCGCCAGCAAAGCGACGCTGTGGTGGCTCACCCGCACCATGGCGCAAGCGCTCGCCCCCAAAATCCGTGTTATGGCCATCGGCCCCGGCCCGGTCTTGAAGGCCGCAGCGCAAAGCGAGGCTGATTTCGCCGAAGCCGTCGCGGCGGTCCCCCTACAGCGCGCCCCAGCGCTCGCGGAGTTCGGCGCCGCGATCCGCTTCATGGCGGCAACGCCCTCCATGACCGGCCAAATGCTCGCCCTCGACGGCGGCCAGCACTTGGCCTGGCAAACCCCGGACGCCCTCATTAACGAATGAGCGGGCATAACGGCTCGCGCTCAAAGTCGACGAGCAACTTTTGTCAACCTGGCTGTGCACATTCAGGCTGACGTTGCTCTTTGCGTCACCGCGGCGCCAGCCCCGCCGTTGATCGCAGCGCGCCCGCCCGCCAAGTATGGTGGATGGCCGACACCGCTCCCCTCGACAAAACCCCCGGCAAATCGCCCGAAACGCCGCCAAGCCGCATCAAGGATGCGCCGGCGTCTATGGGCGAGCGGAACGACGAGCAGGAAGTACGCTTTCGCCAAACCGCCGAGCGCGTCAGCAAGGCCACCGGCTTCGACCTCATCGCAGAAACCGTCAAACGCCTGCCCGACGGCCCCGGCGTCTACCGCATGCTCGATGAGGCCGGAGACGTCCTCTACGTCGGCAAGGCGCGCAACCTCAAAAAGCGCGTCGTCAGCTACTCCCGCCCCACGGGCCTCTCCTCGCGCCTGATGAGCATGGTGAACCGCACGGTCGCCATGGAGTTCGTCACCACCCAGACCGAATCCGAGGCGCTTCTCCTGGAAGCCAACCTCATCAAGCGCTTCCGCCCCCGCTACAACGTCCTCCTGCGGGACGATAAATCCTTCCCCTACATCCTGCTGACGTCAGACCACGCCGCCCCACAGCTCCTCAAACACCGCGGCGCCCACTCGCGCAAAGGCGCCTACTTCGGCCCATTCGCCTCCGCAGGCGCCGTGGACCGCACCATCAACGCCCTCCAGAAAGCGTTCCTCATCCGCTCCTGCTCAGACGCCGTCTACGAGCAGCGCACCCGCCCGTGCCTCCTGTGGCAGATCAAGCGCTGCGCCGCGCCCTGCACCGGCGAAGTGAGCGAGGAAGAATACGGCAAGCTCGTCAGCCAGGCCCGCGAGTTCTTGTCGGGCAAGTCGAAGGGCATCCGCCAAAAGCTCGCCGCCGAGATGGAAGAGGCCAGCATGGCGCTGGAGTTTGAGCGCGCCGCCATCATCCGCGACCGTCTCGCGTCGCTGAGCCACGTGGATAGCCACCAGGGCATCAACGCGGCCGGCATCGAAGAGGCCGACGTCTTCGCCGTCTACCAGCAGGGCGGGGAAACCTGCGTGCAGGTGTTTTTCTTCCGCACCGGGCAGAACTGGGGCAACCGCGCTTTCTTCCCCCGCGACGAAGGCCTCGAAGCCGGCGCAGTGCTCGAAACCTTCCTCGCCCAATTCTACGATGACAAGCCCGTCCCGCGCGCCCTCTTCCTGTCCCACGATGTGGAGGAAGCCGAGCTCCTCCAACTCGCCTTCACCGAAAAGGCCGGCCGCAAAGTCGAGCTGTCAGTCCCCAAGCGCGGCACGAAGCGCGAGCTGGTGGACCACGCCCTCTCCAACGCCAAGGAAGCGCTCGGTCGCCGCCTTTCCGACAAGCAAAGCCAGAGCAAGCTCCTCACCGGGGTGGCCGAACGCTTCGGCCTCGAAGCCCCACCCCAGCGCATCGAGGTTTACGACAACTCCCACATCATGGGGACCAACGCCGTCGGCGGCATGATCGTCGCCGGACCCGAAGGCTTCTCCAAACCGCACTACCGCAAGTTCAACATCAAATCCGAAACGCTCACCCCCGGCGACGATTTCGGCATGATGCGCGAGGTGCTGACCCGCCGCTTCTCCCGCCTCCTCAAAGAAAATCCCCGCGGTGAGGAAGCACCCTCTGAGGAAGGCCTCGGCCCCTGGCCCGACCTCGTCCTCATCGACGGTGGCGCCGGCCAGCTCTCAGCCGCCCACGCCGTCATGTCCGACCTTGGCATCGAGGACGTCCCCCTCGTCGGGGTCGCCAAGGGCGTCGACCGCGATGCCGGGCGCGAAGAATTTCACATCAAGGGCCAAAAGCCATTCCGGCTGCCGCCCCGCGATCCGGTGCTTTACTACATCCAGCGTTTGCGCGATGAGGCCCACAGGTTCGCCATCGGCGCCCACCGCGCAAAACGCAAAAAAGCATTAATTGCCAATCCCTTGGACGAGATTGCGGGGGTCGGTGCGGCCCGCAAGCGGGCGCTGCTGAAGCATTTCGGAACGGCGAAGGCGGTCGCCAAAGCCGGCATGGATGACCTGGCAGAAGTCGACGGCATCTCGCGCAGTGTGGCCAAAAAGGTGTACGACCACTTCCATGCTGCGAATGCGCCTGCGAGCCGATGAATGATCAACTTGCCCAACGTTTTGTCAGCGCTGCGCATCCTCGCGGTCTTGGCGATAGCAGTGCTGTTGGCGGGACCATGGGGGCCGTACACCCGGGCCGCTCTCTTGGTGTTCCTGCTCGCGGCGATCACCGACTTTCTTGACGGCTACTTCGCCCGCGCTTGGGGCCAGGTGACAGCGCTGGGGCGCATGTTGGACTCCATCGCAGACAAGCTCTTGATCGGGGTCACGCTCCTCCTCTTATGCGGTTCAGGCACGATCAGCGGCATTCATGTGTTAGCCGCCGCTATCATATTATTTCGTGAGATCGGAGTTTCCGGCTTGCGCGAGCACCTCAGCGAGCACGGTGTTGTCGTGCCGGCGTCCATGTCGGGAAAATGGAAGATGACGCTTCAGCTCATCGCCCTCGCAGCGCTCATGGCCGCACCGCTGATGCCCTTCCCGGAGCTGGCACATCTGTCCGCGCTCACCATCTTGTGGCTCGCGGCGGCCCTTAGCGTTTGGAGCGGCGCGGAGTATGTGTGGGGAAGCCGCTCGGCGTGGGCGGCGGACAAGTGACGGCGTCGGGAGGCGGCACGACATGAAACTCAGATATTTTGCCTGGGTGCGCGAACGCATCGGCCTCGCCGAGGAGGAGGTGGAGCTACCTGACGACGTGGTCACCGCCGGCGACCTCATCGGCTGGCTCAAGGGCCGCGGCGACAACTACGCCCATGCCCTAGAGCAAGACCGCCACATCCGCGCGGCTGCGGACCAGCACCACGTGCCCCACGACACCGACGTGCGCGCCGCATCCGAAGTCGCCCTCTTCCCACCGATGACGGGGGGCTGAGGCGATGGGCAAAAGCTTTGTGTCAGTGCTCGATGACGTCCTCGAACCCGCCGCCTGGATCCACGAAGGCGCTCCGGGCTGCGATATGGATCAGGGCGCAATTGCAGCGTTCTGCGGCGTCTGCCGGTCGGAAAATGGCCGTATTGAAGCGCTGGAGCTGGAGCACTATCCGGGCATGGCCGAGGCTGAGATGACCCGGATCGCCGACATCGCCGTCGACCGGTTCGACCTATTGTCGGTCCTGGTCGTGCACCGAACAGGCGTCGTGCCGGTGGGCGAGCCCATCGTTGTGGTCGCGGCACATTCGCTCCATCGCGATGCCGCCTTCGACGCAGTGCGCTTCCTGATGGACTACGTCAAAACTGACGCCCCATTTTGGAAGCGCGAGGTCCTCGCCGGCGGCGTACGCGGCCCATGGGTCGAGGCCAAGGACAGCGACAACGTCGCCCGCGAAACGTGGGCGTTGACAGGCTGAGGTTGCTGCGCTGGGTTTCGCCAAATCGGGCTTTTTCGAAGCTCTTGCAGAACGCCGAGGGTAGATGCGATTTGGATCGCAGCTAAGGCGTGCTTCGTTTCCAGCCGATCAGCTTGGAGCGTTTTGAATAAAACGACGAAAAGCGGCCGCGCGCAGCCACCACATCAGGCTGCTTAACAGGGGCGGTAAGGCGCATCAGAGGTCCTCAAGTCATCATCAGCGGAAGACGGTTTCGATGCAGCCCTGTGGCAGGCTAGGGCCGGGACCCATTAACACGATCTGTTAAGGCGGATCGGGTTCGACGATCT
>CAKZYH010000269.1 GCA_937884725.1 uncultured Paracoccaceae bacterium | reverse complement strand
TCAAACGCGGCGATGCCTACCTCGACAACGACCCCTACGGCGGCAACACCCACCCGGCCGACCACACCTTCATGGTTCCAGTCTTTGTCGACGACGAGCACCTCTTCACCGCCGTTTCCAAGTGTCACATGGCCGACATCGGCAACTCTATTCCATCAAGCTACTTCGTGCTTGCCAAAGACGTCTATCACGAGGGCGGCCTCGTCTTCCCCGGCGTGCGTATCCAGCGCGATTTCAAAAACATTGAAGACATCATGCGCATGTGCCGCGCCCGCATCCGCGTGCCCGACCAGTGGTACGGCGACTACCTCGCCGGCCTCGGCTCAGCCCGCGTCGCCGAACGTCGCCTCGAAGCGTTCTCCGAAAAATACGGCGCCGCCACCGTCAAACAATTCATCGAGCAATGGTTCGATTACTCCGAACGCCGGATGATCGACTGCATTCAGCGCCTCCCCAAAGCAAATCTCGTCAACACAGGCCGCTCCGACCCGCTGGAAGGCATCCTGCCCGACGGCCTCGAACTCAAAGTCAAAATCGATATCGACCCGGACGCCGCCGAAATCCACGTCGACCTGTCAGACAACCCCCCATGCGTCGATGTCGGCCTCAACACCTCGCTCGGTGCCGCCACCTCAGCCGTCGTCGGCGCCGTCTTCAACGCGCTCGACAAAGACTTGCCGCGCAACGAAGGCTCCTTCCGCCGCCTCCGCTTCACCTACGCGGAAGAAAGCGTCGTCGCCGCGCCGAAATTTCCGCACTCCTGCTCTGTCGCCACCACCAACGTGTCGGAGCGCCTCGTCAACATCACCCAGTCAGCGTTCGCCCAGCTCGGCGAAGGGCAGGGGCTCTCCGAGGGCGGCGCGGGCCTTGGCGCCGGCATGGCCGTCATCTCCGGCAAGGACGAGCGCCGCGAAAACGCCCCTTACGTCAACCGCCTCATGCTCTCCACTAATGGCGGCCCCGCCAGCGCGGAGGCCGACGGCTGGGTCAACTACGCCATCCCCGTCATCGCTGGCCTCATGTATCGCGACAGCGTCGAGGTGGACGAACTCAAGCACCCCATGCGCGTCGAATCCCTCGCACTGGTCACCGATTCCGCCGGCGCCGGCCGCCGCCGCGGCGCCCCCGCCCAGCAAATCGAATACGGCCCCACCACCGCCCCGATGACCGCGGTCATCTCCTGCGACGGCCAACACGCCGAACCCCGCGGCGTCCTCGGCGGCCTCCCCGGCACCGCCGGCGAAACCTGGCTAATGGAGGAGGGCGCCCAGTCAAAACGCCTCCCCAACGTCATCCAAGTCACCGTCGAGCCAGGCCAGCGCATCCGTGGTCGCGATTCAGCCGGTGGCGGCTACGGCGACCCCCTCGACCGCGAGCCAGAACGCGTTCTCGTCGATGTCCTCGAAGGTTGGGAAACCCGCACCAAAGCGCACGACATCTACGGCGTCGTCTTCACCGGCACCATCGACGACGAGACCCTCACCGTCGATCTTGCCGCCACCGAAGCCCAGCGCGCCAGCCTCCGCGCCGCCCGTCCATGACCGGCACCCACGCCAAAAGCTTCGGCAAACTGCGCGATCTGTCCGCCGCCCTGTCCTCCGGCGAGATCACCCCTTCCGCCCTCGTCGAACAGGCCCTTGAGCGCATCGCCGCCGTCGATCCCGACGTCCAAGCCTTCCTCTCCGTCGATGCCGACGGCGCCCGCGCCACCGCCGTAGTGCGCGGCCAAGAACTTGCCGCCGGCACCCCCCGTGGCCCGCTCCACGGCATACCGTTCGCGGTCAAGGACGTCATCGATGTCGCCGGCCTGCCCACACGTGCTGGAAGCCGCGCCCGCGCGGGCGCCGGCGCCGAACCCATCGACGCCACCATGGTCGCCCGCCTCAAAGCCGGCGGCGCCATCTTCCTCGGCAAGGTCCACACCACCGAGTTCGCTTTCTTCTCCGGCGTCCCGCCTACCCGGAACCCCCACGATCTCACCCGCACCCCAGGCGGCTCGTCGGGCGGGTCGGCCGCGGCTGTCGCCTCAGGCGCCGTCCCCCTCTCGCTCGGCACCCAAACCGCAGGCTCGGTGAACCGTCCGGCCGCCTTCTGCGGCGTCGGCGCCTTCAAGCCCACCGGCCTGTCGGTGGTCGGCCGCGGCGTTGTCCCCTTCGCCCCCAGCTTCGACACCATCGGCACCTTCGCGGACACCGCCGCCGACGCCGCCTTCGGCCTCAGCGCCTTCGCCCCCGAAGGCCTCCAGCTGGGCGCACCGCTCCCGCCCGCGGTCGAAACCTTGGTGATGCTCGACGATCCCAAAATCGATGAACTCGCCAGCGCGCCCATGGCCTCAGCCACCACAACCGCCTTCGAGGAAGCCGCCGCGCTCGGCCAATCCACCCAGCGCCGCGCATCCCCCATCGCCTTCGCCGACCTCCTCGCGAACCACCGCACAGTCATGTTTTTCGAAATCGGCCGCGTCCACGGCGCGCTCCTCGAACGCCGCGATCTCATCGACCCATTCCTCGCCGACAGCCTCGAAGAAGGCCTCACGATCACCGAGCCCGCCTACCTCGACGCCGTGCAGCACCTCAGCCGCCAACGCCTAGACTTCTGGGCGTCTCTGCCAGCGCAATCAGCCATCATGTTCCCTGCCGCCCCAGACGTCGCTCCGGCCGGCATGCCCACCGGCGACCCAACCTTAGTCACCGTCGCGACAGCCCTCGGCGGCCCCACAGCCACCGTTCGCGCCGGCGCGTGCGAGGCGACCGGCATGCCGCTGGGCGCCCTCATCGCAACCCCGCCAGGGAGCGACGCCCAGCTCGCCGCCACCCTCCTCAGCGCCACAGAAGGCCCGCTCGCCCGCTAACGAACTACGGCAGCGCAGCAACCATCCCGAGCAAATCCGCGTCCGACCCCACCGGCCCAACGAGGCTCAGCCCCACAGGCCCGCCATCCACCTGACCCGCCGGGATCGAATACTGCGGCAACCCAGCCAGCCCAGCCGGACAAAGGATCTCCAGCGCCCGCATCCGATACCCATCGAGCGAAGCCGCATCCGCATCCCGCTTTGGCGCCGGCCCAGGACTGGTCGGCATCACCAAGACCGTCGGTCCGGACACCAGCCCCCGCATCCGCTCCGCAATCTCGCCCTTCGCCGCAAGCGCCTCAGCAAACGCGCCCGCCTCAATCCCCTCGGCCATGGCAAAGCGGTCCGCCACACCCGGCCCGAAGCCTGGTGTGTTGGCGCTCACCCAGTCGCCGTGCACCCGCCAAACCTCGCCCGCCTGCGCGACACGAAACACCTCGCGCCACGCATCAAGCCCCTCATCGGCAAGCTTCACCGGAACCGCCGGCCCATAAGCCGCCTCCAACGCCGCGAGCCTCGGCGTCACCGCCGCAATCGTCGCCCCATCGCACCGCGTCCAAGCATCGACCGGCAGCGCCAAGCGCGGCGCCCCCAACCCACCCGGCGCCAGCCCAAACGCCGCCCCGACCGTCACCATTGTGCCAGGATCACGGGCAAACCACCCCACCGTGTCGAACGACGGCGCCAGCGCCATCGCCCCGCCAAGATCGAGCGCCCCAAACGTCGTGCGCAGCCCATAAACCCCACAAAACGACGCCGGCAGCCGCACCGACCCGCCCGTATCGCTGCCAAGCCCCACATCCACGAGCCCCGCCGCCACCGCCGCCGCCGACCCTGACGACGAGCCCCCCGGCACCCGCGTCGGATCGGCAGAATTCACCGGCGTGCCGTAATGCGCATTCGCCCCCATCAACGAGTAAGCCAGCTCGTCCGTATGGGTCTTGCCAACAATCCGCGCCCCAGCGCCGAGCAGCACATCCACCGCCGGCGCGTTCGAGCTCGCCGCCCCATGGGTCCGCGCCCACTCCGGATTGCCGCACCCCGTCACGTGCCCCGCGACGTCATAAATGTCTTTGATCGCGGTCGTCAGACCCGCCAGCGGTCCCCCTGGCGCCCCCTCAACCTCAAACGTCGAAACAAAGGCGTTAACAGTATCGTCCATCACAAGCGCCACTATTGAGGGAAGTGCAGTTCAGGCAACGGCCAAGTAAACACCGGCCGCCCACCCTTAAAACCCATCATCGGCTGGGCAAGTTCCGCCACCGCCATCGCCGGATCGCGCGAATTGATCACCACAAGATCGGCAGGATTGCCCACCGCCACCCCATAATCATCAAGGTTCATAATCCGCGCCGCCCGCTCCGACACCATGTCCAAACAGTCGGCCATCGCCGTGCGCGCCCCCACCTGCGAAATGTTGGCATAAAGGTTCGCCATCCGGATCTGCGAACAGTCGCCAAACGGCGTAAACGGGTTCAGCACGTTGTTGGTCGCCAGCGAACAGTTCACCCCCGCATCCGTCATCAAATGGATCGGCGTCACCCCCCGCGGCACCGACAAATCGCAGGTGTGCGAGCGGTGCATCAAAAACAAATCCGTCGACGGCAGCACCGTCACTGCCACTCCGGCATCCGCGAGCCGCCGCGCGAGCACCGCCAGCCGGCTCGCCGGCATCTGCGCAAACTTCGTCACGTGCCCCACCGTCACGCGCCCGCCCCAGCCCATCTCATCGGCCTTGCGGCACACATAATCGACGTCGAGCTCATCCGCGTTCTCGCCAAAGTCGAGATGCATGTCGATGTCGACATCGTACTCCCGCGCAAGCTCAAACACGCGGTCGATCTGCCCATGCGGATCGCTGTCAGTATAAGGCGCCGCCCCCACCGCCTTCGCCCCGTCCTCCAGCGCCGCCACCATCAGCTCGTCCGTACCGGGATTATTGATGAGCCCTTCCTGCGGAAAGACGCACACGCTCACATCGATCGCCCACGCCCAATCCCGGATCGCCTCCTTCACCCCGTGATAGCCGCGCAGCCCGATCACCGGGTCCACCTCAACGTGGGTGCGCATACGCATCGTCCCGTTGCTGACCGCCTTTCGCAGCGTCCGGCCCGCCCGCTCCGCCACGTCTTCCTCGGTAAAGGCCGCCTTCAGCCCCGCCACCTCGCCGATGGCCTCAGGCAATCCACCCGACATCGAGCAGCGATCCAGAATGCACGATTTATCGAGGTGAATGTGGGTCTCCACAAAGCCCGGCAGCACGAGCCGGCCATCCAGCTCTTCCGCCCGATCCCCCGGCGCAAGCGTCTTCGCGATCTCAACGATCTTGCCGCCCGACACCCCGATATCGACCGTCTC
>CAKZYH010000268.1 GCA_937884725.1 uncultured Paracoccaceae bacterium | reverse complement strand
CGCCGATGTCGGTGACCTTGAGATCGAGCCATTGGTGGAACGGCGCACGTGTAATCAGCGCCTGAAGTGTCTCGATGGTCATGGTCTCGTCGGCCAAGGTCTTTTGCTCCCGTGGTTTATGCGTGTTCAGGGGTCGATAGCAGTGCCTTGAGGGCGGGCTTGTCGACTTTGTTGGTGCCGGTCAGCGGCATCTCAGCCACGACAATGATTTGGCGCGGATGGGCGTAGGCTGGACCGTTGTCGATCGTGTATTGCTTCAGTGCTGCCGGATAGATCGTTCGGCCTGAGGCAGGCTTCACGAATGCGACGGGGACCATTCCCTTGGCGTTGTGCGCGATGGGGATCACGACGGCCTGGGCCACGTCTTGGTGGGCTTCGAGCAGCGTTTCCACCTCTTGTGGATAGACGTTCTCGCCGCTCACCACGAACATGTCATCGGTGCGGCCCACGAAATAGAGCCATCCGTCATCGTCCAGGCGCATGACATCGCCGGTGGCGTACCAGCCGTCGACGAACTTCTCGGCAGTCTTTTCGGGGAGCTTGTGGTAGCCGGCCGCGACGCCGGGGTTGCGGGTCCAAAGCTCGCCTTCGCGTGCATGCGGGCCGCCGATGAACTTTAGCTCCGTATCGGGAAGGGGCCAGCCCACGCTCCCCGGCGGGCGCGGGATGCCGTCGGGATGGTACCAGCCGGTGACGTTCGGTCCGCCTTCGGTGGTGCCGTAGTTGAGGTGGATTTCGGCGTTCGGGAACGTGCGCTTGATGTCGGCAATCAGCGCGTCGGAGGCAGGAGCGGAGCCCATGGAGACGACCCGCACATGATCTGTGTTCACGCTCTCAAAAAGGTCAGTCCGTTGGCTCAGCATTGCCATCATCGTTGGCACGCCGGTCAGGATGTTGACGCCGTGATCGCGGATGGCAGCGACGGTGGCTTCGACATCGAACTTGGGAAGGATAGCGAGCGTTGCGCCCACAAGGAAGGCGGTCTTGATCGCCACCATGGCGTTCTTGTGGAAGGAGGGGGCTGACAGGATCGCGATGTCGTCCGCGGTGAGGCCGCGGTGCTCGACGAGCACTTCCGTTGCCCAGATTTGGCCTGGGTGGTGCAGCATCACGCCCTTGGGTGTGCCTGTACTTCCGGAGGTGAAGAGCTGCATCGACACCTGTTCGCCGTCCGGCACGATGGCCTCGAACGGGCCTTTGGCGCGGGCGGTCTCAATCAGCGCAGGCCAGTCCTCCTCAAACGTGAGGACCTTGCGGGTCTCGCCGGTGCCGCTTGCTGCGAAGGGTGTTTCGGCGAGGGCGAGTTGCACGTCGCTGAAGTCGAGCAGGGCACGCACCTTGTCGGCGGGCAAGCGCACGTTGGCGAGGACGGGGATGATGCCGGCCCGCATGGCGCCGAACAAAGCTTCGATGAACTCGATGCGGTTCAGTGAGAGGATGCCCAGGCGGTCGCCCGCCTTGAGCCCCAGGTCGGTGAGAGCATGGGCTGCGGCGTCTGCTGTGTCGTCAAGCTCGCCGTAGGTGATCGCTCGCGCGCCGGCGCCAAAGTCGATGGCGGCCAGTCGCTCGCGCGGCTGTGCGCTGAACAGGCGGCCAAGGTTTGGGTGGGGCGCGCGAAGCCTCATGGGGCGACGATGACCTTGCCGATGACCTCGCGGTTCTCGATGAGCGCGAGAGCCTCCGCGGCGTCCTCCAGCTTGAACTCGCGGTCGATCACGGGCGCCCAGACACCGGCCTGGATGTCGTCGAGCATCGCGGTGAGATCTTCCGGCTCCCAGGAGTTGGAGCCCAGAATTTTGAGCTCGAAGGTCCAGATGAAGCGCAGGTCGGTTTTAGGGTCATAGCCTGCTGTGGCGCCACAGGTGAGGAGCCGGCCGCCCCGCTTGAGGCTACGCAGCGAGGGCACGTACGTGTCCCCGCCGGTGAAGTTCACGACCACGTCGACACCGCCTTCATACCCGCGGCGGTGCGGCTTACCGTACATTTCGTAGATCTTCTTGTGGAACTCTTCTTTTGTGTAGTCGATCACGTGATCGGCGCCGATTTCTTTAAGCCGGGCGAGCTTTTTCTCCGAACTGCCCGCGGCGATCACTTCCATGCCGGCTTTCTTGGCGAGGAGAAGCGCGCCAGTGCCGACACCGCCGGAGGCGCCAAGGATGAGGCACTTTTCGCCGGCCTTTACGTTGCCGTTGGCAAACATCATGCGGTGGGACGTGCCGTAGGCGACGGGGAGGGACGCGGCCTGCGCGAAGGACACCCCGTCCGGCATCTTCACCAGTTGGTGTGCGTTTGTTTTGGCGTATTCGGCGAGGCCACCATCGATGGTTTCGCCCTGCAATCCACCCTTGCCGCCTTCGCGGATGCGCGGATCCACCAATACGCGGTCGCCCACGGACCAACCCTCAACACCCGCGCCGATCTCGGCAATCTCGCCGGCGAGATCGAGGCCAGGAATGACCGGAAGCGGGAGTTTGATGCCAGGCATTCCGCGGCGGGTGAAGATGTCGTGATAGTTCAGCGAACACGCCTTCACCTTCACGA
>CAKZYH010000267.1 GCA_937884725.1 uncultured Paracoccaceae bacterium | reverse complement strand
CCGGGCGCTGAGCGCTGTGTCGCCCGACGATCCCGCCGCCTTTGTGCTTGCCATTGCGGTGCTGTTTGCCCGCATTGGCGGGGTGTTCCTGATCGCTCCTGGTCTGTCGTCCATGCGGGCGCCGGTGCAGGTGCGGCTGTTTTTGGCGCTCACGGTGACGCTGGCTCTGGCACCGATCCTGGTGGGCGATATTGCCATCGAAATCGCCCCGCTCACCCCCGCCGCGCTGACCGCGGTGTTGGCGGTGGAGACAGCGACCGGGCTCATGATCGGTCTGCTGGCTCGAGTGCTTTTCATGGCCTTGCAGACGTTGGCGGTGGCGGTGGCGAACGCCATTGGTCTTGCCGGTATTCCGGGCGTTCCGTTTGACACTGATGAGCCGGCGCAGGCGGCGGCGAACATCTTTACCGCGACGGCGCTGACAATCTTGTTTGTGTCGGATCTGCACTATGAGATTTTGCGTGCGGTCGTTGGATCCTACGATGTGCTTTCCGCGGGCGCGGTGCTCAACACGCAGGACGCTTTGATTGCCGTCAGCGACAAGTTTGGCGAGGCCTTCATCATCGCGCTGCGGCTTGCGGCGCCGTTTATGATCTATGCGGTGATCATTAATTTCGCGGTGGGCCTCACCACGAAGCTGACGCCGAACCTTCCTGTGTTCTTTGTGGCGTTGCCGGTGATTACGGCGGGCGGGCTCATCGTGATGGCGTTGGTGATCCGGGAGATGATGTTTGCCTTCCGCGATGCGCTGGCAGTGCTGTTGGTGAACCTGTGAGCCGGCGGCGCGGGACTGACCCTTCGCGGCTGAGGGCGCTCGCCAGCGCTGCGCAAGCCATGAACCATGCGGTGGCGAGCGATGCGGCAGCGGCGCGTGCCCGCTCTTTGGCCGCGGAAGAGGAAGGGCGCGCCATTGTGGCGGCGCTCAACGTCCACAGCGCGCTTTATGACATCACGCTGTCAGTGGTGCCGGCTGCGCTTCAGAAGAGCGCCGCCGAGCGCGACACCGCTGATCGGGCAGCCGATGCAGCGTCCGCCAGCGCCGCGCAGCAGCACCGGCGCATCAATGCCATGAACAACCTTGCTGATGAGGTGGAGCGGCGCGCGGCGACCAAGCGTGCGGCCCACGAACTTGAGGCGTGGCTGAGCACCACAAGGTCCCGTCGGTCGCAGCCTTAAGCTGTCAATCCGCGCTGCGCACAAGCCTCTGCCAAGGCCGCTTCTCTATCGTCAGGTGAGGACAGTTGTGCCCAACGGTCCGGCATTTTGCGGAGTGTCCATGACAGACTTGACCACCATCGTGTCCTCGCTCACCGGCCCATCGGCGGGTCTGGCGCAGACATCGCTTCTGGCGGGTGCGGCTGAGGCGCCGAGCACGGGTCGCCCTGCGCCGGCCGGGTTTGACAGCGTTGGCCAGGCGTTTGAGGCGAGCGTGCTGCAGCCGATGCTGGCGGCTATGTTGCCACCAGAAGACAGCGCTGCCTGGGGCGGTGGGACCGGCAGTTCGGCGTGGCGTGGCCTGTTTGCTGAGGCGGTGGCGGCGGAACTCGCGCGCGGCGGCGGGATCGGCATTGCCGGGCCGGTGGATGCCGCGCTGGCAGACCGCGCCGACACGCTCACCACCGACAACCGCTGACCTGCGCACAGATGAATTGACCAGAGGCTTTTAGATGAACACGCAGCCCCACCGCGATGCCTTGATGCGCTTGGAAGCGCTGCTGGACGCCGCCAATCCACAAATTGGCCGTGCGCCCGCGGACGCGGCGACGGAAGAGGAAAACGTCCGCGCCAAGGGGCGCTGCTTGAAAGAGCTGTCCCAGCTTCCGCCGTTGCCGGCCCATGAGGCTGAACCGGAGCTGGCGGAGCTTGCGCGCCGGGTGCGGCTGAAGCTGGATATCGAGGCGAAGCTGCTCGCGCGACGGATCGATGCGTCGTCGATGATTGCGCACCTTCTCGCCACCAACGTGCGCGAGGCGGAGTGGGACGGCACCTACGACACCACTGGCGCCCCGACTGGGGTGGGCGGCGCTATCGTGAGGGGTGGTGACGACGGGGAAGCACTGCCGTGAAGTCGTTGATCGTCGGTCTTTGGGCCATCCTCGTGACGCTGGGCGCCGGATATGCGGTGAGCTCCATGAATATTGGCGGCTCCACGGAGGTCAGCGCTGAGGACGGGCCGCAGTTTGAAACTCTTGAGTACACCTCGCTGCCGACGCTGTCGGTCCCGGTGATTCATCAGGGCGGCGTTGCGGGCTATGTGGTGGTGCGCATTGTCTACACGGCCGACGAGGCGGTGTTGCAGGCGGTCGCTTCCACACCTGATCCGTTCCTGACCGACGAGATTTTCCGCTCACTTTACGGCAGCGCCGAGATTGAGGCGGGGCGGCTGCAGCCGCTGAACCTGGAAGAGCTGGCCGGTGAGGTCCGCGACCGGGTGAACGAGCGGATGGGCGATGCGGTGGTCCGGGACCTGTTGGTTCACGGCATCAACTACATCAGCGCGTCCGATATGCCGGCGGGCCCCGCTGCGGCGCGCCAACCGGTGCAGTCTGCAGCGGCGACCACCGCTGTGACCCGCTGACCCCATGCCCAATCGCGGCACTGACTGAAGGACCCCTGTGATGGACGGCATGGACGATCTGCTTGACGAGTTCGCCACTGACACCCGGGAGGCGTTGGAGGAGGCTGACCTTAAGCTCGTTGAGCTTGAGCACGAGAGCGAGCCGAGCGCGACGCTGAACCAGCTGTTCCGGCTGATGCACACGATCAAGGGCACCTGCGGCTTCCTGGGTCTGACGCGGATGGCTGGCATTGCGCACTCGGCCGAAACGCTGATGGATTTGCAGCGCAATGGGGCGCCGGTGACGAGCCCCGGCGTTGAGGCGGTGCTGCAAGTCGTTGACCGTTTACGCACGCTGCTCGATGAGCTGGAGGCCAACAACGGGCAGGAGCCTGAGGGCGACGACAGCAGCATTTTGGAAGCATTATCGGTCGCGATTGCTGTGGCGAAAGGCGAGGCGCCGGAAGCTGCAGAGCCGAGCGCCGACCATCCGCCGGCCGCAGAGAGCGCTGTTGAGGCAGTCCCTGCTGCGCCGCCGGCCGCGCCTGCTGGGCCGCCCGCGGCCAAGCCGGCTGCTGCGCCGCCCGCCGCCAAGCCGAAGGCGCCCGTGGCGGCCGACAAGGCGGACAAGCCAGAGGCCTCCGATAGCGGAGCGGACCGCTCGATCCGGGTGTCGGTGGAAACGCTTGAGCATCTGATGACCGTGGTGTCGGAGCTTGTGCTGACGCGCAACGAGCTTGTCGAGGTGATGCGCAACCACGACAACAACGACCACAAGCTGGCGCTGCAGCGGCTGTCGACGGTGACGGGCGAGTTGCAGACCGCGGTGATGTCGACGCGCATGCAGCCGATTGGCAATGCGTGGCGCAAGCTTCCGCGGATTGTGCGCGATGTGGCGGCGAACCTAAAGAAATCCATCGAGCTTGAGATGACCGGCGCCAACACCGAGCTCGACCGGCAGGTGTTGGAGCTGATCAAAGATCCGCTCATGCACATGGTGCGCAACGCGGCTGACCATGGGCTCGAAATGCCCTATGAGCGCGATGCCGCTGGCAAACCGCCAACGGGCACAATCAAGCTGAACGCCTACCATGAGGGCGGCCAGATTTTGGTGGAGATTGCCGACGACGGCAAAGGGCTCGATGTGGAGCGGATCCGCGCCAAGGTGATCGAGCGTGGTGTTGCCACCGCCGACGAAGCGGCGCGGATGAGCGACGAGCAGATTTTCAGCTTCATCTTCGACGCAGGCTTCTCCACCGCCAAAGAGGTGACGGCGGTGTCCGGCCGCGGCGTTGGCATGGATGTGGTGCAGTCCAACGTGGAGAAGATTGGCGGCCACATTGATGTGCGCTCAACGCCGGGCGTGGGGTCGGTGTTCACGCTGAAAATCCCGCTGACGCTCGCCATTTTGCGTGCGCTGGTGATCGGGGTGGGTGACCAGGAGTTCGCGGTGCCGCAAACGGCGGTGGACGAGCTTGTGAAGGTGGAGCCCGGCGGTCAGCACGCCATCAAGATGATCAAGGATGCGCCTGTGGTGCGCTCGCGCGACCGGCTATTGCCGGTGGTGGATCTGCGCGAACGGCTGAATGTGGCCACGGGCGTTGGGGAAGAATTCGAGCCCGCCAGCGAGAATACCAGGGGCTTTGTGATGGTGATCCGGGCCCGGGGCATGCAGTTCGGTATCCTGGTCGACCGCGTTCTGCGCACCGAGGAGATTGTTGTCAAACCGATGCCGGCCACGCTGCGCGGTATCGTGGAGTTTTCTGGCGCGACCATTTTGGGCGATGGGCGGGTGATCATGATCGTTGATCCCAACGGGCTGCGCGCGGCTGTGTCGGCGTCTGCGGAGGCGGCGGCGGCGAAGAAGGCGAGCCGCGAGGAGGAGAGCGAGGAGCCGGAGAACGACCGCCAGCTTCTCCTCCTATTCAAGGCGCAGACGCAGAACCGGAAGGTTTTGCCAATCAGCCTGATCACGCGACTAGAGGATGTGGACCTGACGAAGGCGTCGGAGTCGAATGGGCAGTGGCACATTCAGTATCACGACGAGCTGATCCCGCTGGTTTGGTTCGGTGACGCCCCGACCGGTGAGCAAGAGCACGCGCCGCTTCTGGTGATGTCTGATGCTGGCCGGTCGATGGGGCTGATCGCGGATCAGATCATCGACATCGTGGAAGACACCGTGTCGGTGCAGATCCCATCCGAGCACGACGGCATTTTGGGCAGTGCCATCATCAAGGGCGAGCCGGCCGAAGTCATCGATGTGGCTTACTTCCTTGGCCGCGCGTCGGCGCATTGGTTCGAGCCGAAGACCAACAAGTTCGCCAACGATATGGATCAAATCTTGCTGGTGGACGACAGCGCGTTCTTCCGCAACTTGGTGGCGCCGGTGGTGCGTTCGGCAGGCTTTGACCCGGTTGTATTCGGCTCTGGCGCTGAGGCGCTCGCCAAGCTGCGCGATGGACTGCGGCCGCGCATTATCGTGACCGACGTGGACATGCCTGAAATGGACGGGTTCGAGTTTGCCGAAGCGGCCTTCAAGATCGATGGGGTAGCAGACATCCCGTTTATCGCACTGAGTGGCCTGGTGAACGAAGATGCCATTGAGCGCGCCAGGGTGGCGGGTTTCACTGACTATGTCAGCAAACTCGACCGAAACGGGCTGATCCTGACGCTGCGAGAATTTTCCCGGCCTTCGTTGGCTAAGGAGGCAGCATGAGCGATACGATCGAGTTGACCGACGGTGCGGCCGCGGTGTTTGAGGACGCGTCGGGGTTTGTGACCGCCAAGCTTGCCGGCCATTGGTTCGCGCTGCCGATTGATGCCGTGCATGAGGTGTTTAACCTGTCGCGCATTACGAGCGTGCCGCTGTCGCCTCCGGGGGTGATCGGCGTTCTCAACCTGCGGGGGCGTATTGTCACCGCGCTTGATACGCGGATCATCTTGGGCTTTCCGCCATCGGGCAATGCGCCGGCTGCCGCAATTGGTGTGGAGCAGGACCAGGAGCTTTATGGGCTGGCGGTGGATGAAATTGGCGATGTCCTGACCGGCAGCGCGGAGGACCGCGAGCCGGCGCCTGCGAACCTTGATCGGCGATGGCGCGATATGGTGACAGGAGTTCAGCGCTCCAATGACCAGTTGGTGCTGATCGTTGACGTGGCGCGGCTGTTCGACAATGTCAGCGCGCTAGCCAACGCTTAGTGTGATGATTGCCGAACTAAAGGCCGCGCCAGCTGCCGCGGCGGAGCAGCACCGAACCGCCAGGGTCTGGCTTGTCAGTCATTCCAGCGCGCTTCGCGGGGCGCTGGGGCGGCGCATGGAACGGGTGATGGCGCCGGGCCGGCCCAACGCGCAGTACCAGGACGGGGCGGGCGTTGCGGGGTGCTCGCCGCCGCACTTGTTGGTGCTCGATGCGGAGGTGTCGAAGAAGCAAACCGCTGAGGTGGTGGCGCACATCCAGGCCGCCTGGCCGCGGACGCAGATGGTTGTGGTGGCGTTGGAGCGGCAGTCGCTGGGTAACACGAGCGCATTGCCGAGCAATGTGTCGATCATCCGCTGCGCGGGCGTATCGACGCTGACGATGCGCAAAGCGGCTGACGACATCCTCGACCTTTTGCCGTCCGCATCCTCGCTGACCAGTCCATCGAACAGGATGAGTGCGGCGCGGGGCGGTTTTGCGGCGCTCGTGGTGGCAAGCTCGACCGGTGGGCCGGACGCGCTGCGTGAGGTGTTCACTGCGCTTAAGCCGCAGGACGCGAACGTTCCGATCCTGATTGTCCAACACATGCCGCCCTCGTTCACGCCCATGCTGGCCGCTCAGCTGCGCGAGCTGGGCTGGGACGCCAACGAGGGCAAGCACGGGGAGACGCCGTTGCCGGGCACCATCAGCATCGCGCCCGGGGGTCGTCATATGGGCCTTACTGGCAAAGGGGGCGCGCTGAACATCAAGTTGTCGGAGGATGAGCCCATCAACTACTGCAAACCCTCCGCTGATGTTTTGTTTGCGTCCGCGGGTGCGGTACTTGGCCCGCGCGTTCTGTCACTCGTTCTCACCGGTATGGGGAACGATGGCGGGGAGGGCGCAAAGCTAATCACGGCGACGGGGGGATCGGTGCTTGCGCAGGACAAGGCGTCCAGCGTTGTGTGGGGGATGCCTGGCGCGGTGGTGCAGGGCGGTGCAGCGCACAAGGTGCTGCCCCTGAGTGACATCGCAGGGAAGCTGCGCTCTGCGCTGGCGACGGGTCGACTATGATCTCTGAAGCCGATTTTACCTATGTGCGGACGCTTCTGCGGGAGCGGTCCGGGATCGCGTTGGCCGATCGCAAGATGTATCTTGTGAACACGCGGCTGAAGCCCATCGCGCAGAAGGAAGGTTTCGCCGATATCGCCGGTTTGTTGGCAGCGGTGCGTAAGCGCCCAAGGGGGCCGCTGGCGACAACGTTGGTGGAAGCTATGACCACCAACGAGTCGTTGTTTTTTCGCGATCGCCTGCCGTTTGAGGCGTTGGTGAAGCTGATGATTCCGGCGGTGGCGGCGAGCCGGCCGGGCGGGGCGCCGATCAAGATTTGGTGCGCTGCTGCATCGACGGGACAAGAACCCTACTCGGTTGCGATGGTGCTGGACAACGAGGCATCGAAGCTGCCGCCGAACCCGGTCGAGATTTACGCGAGCGATCTGTCCAGCGATGCGATCAACCGGGCACGGACCGGGACCTTCACCGACTTTGAGGTGGGTCGTGGCATGCCCGACAACTTCTTGCAGCGCTATTTCCGGCCGACCGGGGACCATTGTTTTCAGATCATTCCGGCTTTGAAGCAAAAAATTCGGTTCGATACGCGTAACTTGATGGATTCGTTTAGCGATGTTGGGCGGGTTGACATTGTGTTCTGTCGCAACGTCTTGATATACTTTGATAAGCCGACGAAGATCGATGTGTTGACTCGTCTTGCGAAGACGATGCCGAGCGATGGTTACCTTGTGCTGGGCGGTGCCGAGACCACGCTGGGGCTCTGCGATGGGTTCCGCGCGCACAAGTCCTGGCGCAACCTATACCTGCGTCCCACCGCGCGTGAGGCTACCCCCCTCGTCAGCGCGCGGCGGAGCGCGTAAACCAAGGTCAGGAAGTGTGGCCGAGTGGTTGAAGGCAGCGGTCTTGAAAACCGCCAGGCGGGGAACCGTCTCGTGGGTTCGAATCCCACCGCTTCCGCGCTTTAAGCCGCCACTGAGCGCCATCGATAGCCACACGCCGCCAACACCCTGATCCCTTCGGATGTAAAACGCGCCATGCATCGCCATGGATATCCTTTTATAGCCAACCATCCTGTGGGAACAGGCGTGGTAACGTCGACCGGATGTGGTAATGGATGGCCAAGCTAACCAACGCTCAGGCTAAAGCTGTGACCGCTCCCGGCTGATATGGTGATGGTCAGGGGCTTCAGCTCTTCGTCAAAAAGACGGGATCGAAAACCTGGGTCCTGCGCTACTCGTTCGCCGGCGAGCGCAGAGACACGGGTCTCGGTAAATACCCTGAGACAAGCCTAGCCGAGGCGCGGAGGAATGCTGACCAAATCCGCGCGCAGATCCGCGATGGCATCGCCCCCCGCGGGGAAAAGCGCATCGAGCTACCCGCCGCCAAGGCAGTACCGTCGTTCGCCGAGGTGGCCGAGAAGCTGATCACGGCCCTGGAACCGACCTGGCGCAACCCTAAGCACCGCCAGCAGTGGCGCAACACGCTCGATACCTACGCCAAGCCCATCGCCGACATGCCGATCGATGAGGTCCGCACCAGTGACGTCCTGGAATGCCTGGCGCCCATCTGGCTCTCTAAGGCAGAGACGGCCGCGCGACTTCGCGGCCGCATAGAGCGCTTAATCGACTACGCCATCGCGTTGGACTTGCGGCCGGAGGAGATGGGGAACCCGGCCGTCATGAAGGGGAAGATCCAGCATCTCCTTCCCAAGCGCGACCGATCTCCCATCAATCATCGCGAGGCCATGAGCTGGCGCGAGATTCCGGTGTTCATGGAGGCTATGAGGGGTGTGAGGGGCATCGGCCCTCGGCTCTCAGCTTCACGATCCTCACGGCCGCAAGGTCCGGGGAAGTGCGCCTCATGACGTGGGATGAGCTCGATCTCGACGCAGC
>CAKZYH010000266.1 GCA_937884725.1 uncultured Paracoccaceae bacterium | reverse complement strand
GGCGTTGCGATGCCGGCGATGATCGATCCGAGCACCACAACGATCAGTGCCACAGGCCCGGACAGGTCCTTGAGCACCTCTAAGACAGCGGCCCACCCCTTCAGCGCATCCTCGCGCTCCACCGGCGGTGCCCAATCCGGCTTAAGGCGCGCAAGCACTAGCACGTAGGCGACATAAAGAACGCCCAAGATGAGCCCAGGCACAAACGCGGCCTTAAACAGATCACCCACCGATACCTGAAGCATCGAGCCGAGCACCACCAGCATGATCGACGGCGGGATCAGAATCCCAAGCGTGCCCGACGCGGCCACGACGCCGGTGGCAAGTTCGGTGCGGTATTTCTCGCGCAGCATCACCGGGAGCGCGACAACGCCCAGCATCACCACCGACGCCCCCACGATGCCGGTGGAGGCGGCGAGCACCACACCGATCAGCGCGACCGCGACAGCGAGACCGCCCCGCACGCCACCCAAAACCCGCTCCATGGAGTAGAGGAGGTTGGCGGCTATCCCCGATCGGTCGAGCATCAAGCCCATGAAAACGAACAGTGGAATGGCGAGGAGCAGCCAATTGCTCATCACTCCGATGATCCGGGACACTGCCAGCTGCAGCTGGAAGATCGACACGTCCCCGATGAACAGGAACACCACGCCAAGCCCGCCCAAAACGAACGCGACCGGGTAGCCTGAGAAGATGCCGAGGAAGAGACACAGGCCCATCAAAATGGGCAGGAGATTACCCTCCATGGGCCGCTCCCTCGGGACGCGCGGCGCCGGGCGGTGGCGCGCGATCCGGCACCCCCATGAGGACAAGGATGTTGCGCAGCACTCGCGTCACGCCGAGCACTGTGAGGAGCGCAAAGCCAATCGGCACAAACATTTTGATGACCCAGCGATGGGTAAGCCCGTCCTCGTTGGAGCGCTCCCCCGTTCGGTAGGAAAGCTCAAGCAACGGCAAAGAACGGTCGATGAGAATGATGCAAAGCGGGAGTAGAAAGATGAGGTCGCCCAGAATTTCAACGACCCGCGCCGTCGTGGGCGAAAAACGCGATGCGACCACATCCACGCGCACATGCCGGTTGTCGCGCAGAGCGTAGGCGCCGGTCAGCATCAGCATGACGCCGAACATATACCATTGAAGTTCAAGTAAACTGTTCAGCGTGATGGCATCGGAGAAGAGGAACACCTCTCCATCCCAGAACAAAAACTGGTTGATCCCCAAAACACCGGCAAGCACCGACAATAGAACCGTCGCGATGATGCCCAGGATAAGCCAGCACGAAATCTTCCCGATCCCGGCGATGACATCCTGGATCGTATCGAGCACACGCGCTGCCGCGATCAATCCGGGGCGGACTGTCTGATTGGCCATGAAAGCGATCTTTCGGATCGGTGCCGCGCCCGGACCGGTTGGTCCAGCGCGACATTCCGATTGCCATGCTGATTGCGAGTGGGACTAGTTCAAGCCGCTCGGCAGCGCCTGCAGCTCATTCCACGGCACATAGCGCGCTTTGTGGGCATCAAGGCTCTCGATGGCCTTGTTGATCAGCGGATGCTTCTCGCGGTTTTCGGCCAGAACGTCCTGCCAGACACCGTGGATTTCGGTGACCATCTCGTCCGGGAAGCGGCGCACTTCGAAGTCGCCATCCGCCTTCATGCGCTCAAGCGCGTCGATCTGAAGGGGGATCGTCTCGCCCATGGTGCGCTGAACGGTGGCGCGGCACGCAAGCTTTACTTGCTCCTGCTGCAACTCGGTCATCTCGTTCCAGGTGGCCTGGTTGATGATCAGCGAGTTCCATGCGGTCGACTGGTGCCAGCCCGGGAAGTAGTAATACTTCGCAAGGTTGTAGAATTTGAAGCTTTCGTCGAGCAGTGGGGACGCGAATTCGGTCGCATCAATCCGGCCACGCTCCAGCGCCAAGTAGATCTCACTGCCGGGAAGCGCGGTCACAGATGCGCCGAGCTTGGCAAGCACTTCACCGCCCCAGCCGGACATGCGGATGCGCATGCCGTCATAGTCGCCCACATCGTCCATCACGATGTTGAAGTAGCCGCCCGATTCCTGGGGTTGAGCCGCGCACGGGAAGATCTGCACGCCGAGGGGATCGAAGCCTTCTTGCAGGATCTCAAGGCCGCCGCCTTCCCAAATCCAGGAGGCGAGGATTGCCGTGTCCGGTCCGAACGGGAAGCCGGCGAAGAGCTTACCCACCGGGACGGTGCCGCCGAAGAAGCCGGTCCAGGTGAAGGCTGCTGGCACGGCGCCTGTGGAGACCGCGTTCAGAATTTCCGGGACCGGGACAAGCTCACCGTCCTCGTGAAACTTCAGGTTCACCGTGCCGTTGGTGACGACCCGAATGTCCTCGGTGAGCCGTTGGGCCATGTCACCCAGGTACGAGTTGCGGGACATGTTGGTGACCATGTCGAGGTCGAAGGTGTCCTGAGCGATGGCCGGCGGAGTTGCTAGGATGGCGCCGGCAATGACAGCGGCGCACCCGACCGCCACAGGGCGGCCGAAGGGCAAATCAAAGCGCATAGACGTTTCCTCGGTCTTGTTTGTTTTTTTGGCGTCGGAGCCGAGAGCGTACGGCCGCTCGGCACTTAACGACGTACAAAAGTTAACACCGAGACACTATCGCTGCAACAGAGTTGCACGATGACTGCACGCGCTTGTCAAAAATGATGGGGTGCGTTCACGCAGTTGTCAGATCTGCGCGCGCCGACAAACGAACCGAGCTACGCAGAATAAGTCGGCCCTCCACGAGCTCCCTTTCCGGCGCGCTATCCGTACCGGCCAAGATCGCATCAATGCGGTCCATCGCAATCGCAATCATGCGGTTTCGCCGCTGGCGCACGGTTGTGAGATCGAACGAGGGCCAGCTGGCCATCGGGATGTCATCGAACCCCACAACGCTGACGGTTTCGGGCACTTTAATGCCCAAATCGCGGCGCAGGCCCTCCAAAGCGCCAAGGGCGCTGATGTCGTTGGCGACGAAAATCGCGTCCGGCGCTTCAGTGCGCATCATCAGCCTTTTCGCCGCCTCGCGGCCGCCCTCAAACGTGTACTCGCCGTACTCTTGGATGGGGGGTGCCGCGCCCAGCTCCGCGAGGCGTTCGGCAAATCCGCTTAGCCGATCCCGGTTTGTGGAGGCACGCTCAAGGCCATTGATAAATGCAATGCGCCGGTGCCCGGTCCGCACCAGAAGCTCAGCAACCGTGTGTCCGCCCGCCCGATTGTCGGTCTGCACCGAGGCTGCCGTCACTCCATCGACTGCACGGTTGAAGAGCACCACGGGCACGCCAGCTGCGGCGCATTCGTCAATGGCGGTGGAGCGCAGACCCGACGAGGCGACGACCATCGCGTCGACCTCATGGTCGAGCATGGTCATCACCTCAGCCTCAGTGGCCTGGGGGGAGGTGGCCTCCCGGCACATCACCCGAAGGCCGCGCTTGTGCAGTTCGCCAAGAAAACCGGCCAACACGTTCTGATAAAATGGGTTGTCGAGGGCGCCCATGATGAGCCCGACAGTGCGGCTCTCTGGCCGCTCGGCCCGGTGTGTCGCGTGACGATATCCCAGCTGTGCCGCGGCTTCCATCACGCGCACCCGGGTGCGCGGGCTGACCGGGGTGCCGGGCGTAAAGGTCCGGCTGACCGTTGAGCGCGACACGCCCGCTAGCCGCGCCACGTCCTCGCTGCTGGCGCTACCCAACTGGTCGCGCGATGGCACAAACGCCGCGCGATCAAAGCCTTTGTTCATTGCAAGGCGATCTCGACGCGTTGCTTTTTCGACCGAATGATCCGCCAACCGATCCCATCCCTTATGCATATGCTTTGATTATGGATCCGACGAACATCGCCAGCGGTTCGCCCACACCTAATGAGTATCATGCAAAAATGTGAGTTTCATTGCAACTGTTGCAGCAACGATGAGACTATCCACCGCTGATGTCAGCAGATCGCTTATCTATTCTCCAAATTATCGATAATTTTGCAAAGAATGACTGCATCGAGAGCCGCTTGCCGTTTCCATAAGCGGAGCGTAACCCAGCCAACTCGCACTTCTGTCGCAGTGACCGCTTGACGATTGCAACCGTTGCGCAATTATCTGCACACGACGCAGCGGCCGGCAGAGCCGCGTGTCATCCGATCCGCGGTCGAGCCCGACCGCCAAAAGATCGGAAACGGGAAGGAAGCGCGATGGAGCGGACGGCGAAGCTGTTTGCCTGGACAATCACGGCCGTCTCCGTGGCGATGGCCCTGTTTCATTTTCAGGTCGTGCTGTTCGGCGCACCGCAAGTCTTCACGTTCCGCGGCACGCACCTCCTGTTCGGGCTCGTCCTCGTCTTCCTGATCTTCCCGACCCATCGCGACGCCGACGGTAACGTCCCGGCCTGGTCGCGCTTCCTCGATGTCGCCCTCGTGGCGGCAAGCCTGGTGGCGATCGGCTACCTGATGCAGAACCAAGAGTACCTGTTCACACGCTTCCAAGGCATCGACCCGCTGAGCACCGCCGACATCGTGCTTGGCGTGACGCTCGTTGTTTTGGTCCTTGAAGCAACGCGCCGCACAACGGGCCTTGCGCTTCCCATCACGGCGCTCCTCTTCATCAGCTACGGCATCTTCGTTGCCGGCCTTCCACCGCAATACCTTCTGGACATCTTGTACCTCACGCCAGAAGGCATCTTCGGCATCCCGCTCGGCGTGTCGGCCACCTACATGGTGCTCTTCATCATGTTCGGCGCCTTCATCCAGGTGTCTGGTACCGGCGACCTTTTTCGAGACTTTTCGCTCGGCATCGCCGGTTGGGCGGCCGGCGGTCCCGCCAAAGTCGCGTGCCTCACCAGCGCAATGTTCGGCACCATCTCCGGCTCATCGACCGCCAACGTGATGACCACCGGCACCTTCACCATTCCGATGATGCGACGGCTCGGCTACCGCCCCGCGTTCTCCGGTGCGGTGGAGGCCGTCGCGTCCACAGGCGGGCAAATCATGCCGCCCATCATGGGCGCCGCCGCCTTCGTGATGGCCGAATTCATGGGGACCTCGTACCTCACGGTTATCTCCATCGCGATTTTGCCGGCGATCATGTTCTTCGTCTGCGTCTTCTTTGCGATCCACTTTGAGGCAAAGCGCCTCTCGCTGCCGAGCTTGCCGCGCGAAGAACTCCCCTCCGTGCGTCGCGTGCTGCTCGACCGGGGCCACCAAGTCATCCCGCTTATCGTCATCGTTGCGGTCCTGATGTCGGGCTACAGCGCCCCCTACGCGGCGCTTTGGGGCTGCATCACGGTCTTCCCCATCGCGCTCCTGCGTTCCACGACGCGCGGCGATGTCCGCCCGTCCAAAATCCTGGAAGGCGTCGTCCTTGGCATCCGCAACTGCCTGCAGGTCATCATGGCGTGCGCCACCGCGGGTATCGTCATCGCCGTCATCGGCTTCTCAGGGCTCGGCCTTGAGTTCACCAGCCTGCTGGAAGGCCTGTCGCGCGACACGCTCATCCTCGCCCTCATCTTGACCGCGATCGCGGGCATCATTCTCGGCATGGGCCTTCCCACAACGCCTGCCTACATCGTGCAAACCGCGCTCCTCGTGCCGGCCCTGATTGAACTGGGTGTGCGCATGGAAGCGGCGCACATGTTCGTCTTCTACTTCGCGATCCTGTCGGTGATCACACCCCCGGTCGCGATTAGCCTGTTCGCCGCCAACAGCCTGTCGGGTGCGAAGCTTTGGCCGGCAGGGCTTGCGGCGGTAAAACTCGCCGCAACCGGGTACATCGTGCCCTTCATGTTCGCCTACGCCCCGGCGCTTCTCTTGATTGGCGGCTGGTCCGAAACCATCCCCGCCGCCATCAGTGCGCTCGCCGGTGTGGTGGCGCTTGCGGCCGGCCTTCACGGCTATCTCCTGCAGCGGCTCACGGCTTTGCCCAGGGTCATGCTTGTCGCCGCAGCCCTCACGCTGATCCAGCCTGGCATCGTGACCGACCTCGCCGGCGCGCTGCTCATTGTTGGATCCATTTTCCTCGCCCGTCTGCGTCCCGCCGAACCCGCCCCCGTCACCGAGGGTGTGCAGGCGACTGACGGCCGTTAGGGCGGTTCACACCCACAAAACGCCAAAAGGGAGAAACGACACCATGACACTGAAATCGACCACGATCTTAACCGCCGCCGCGCTCGTTGCCGCCGCCGGTTCCGCCAATGCGCAAAGCCTGGTCATGACCTCCGGCAGCCAAGGGGGCACCTGGTTCCCCATGGCCGGCGCCATCAAAAGCGTCGTCGAAGAAGCGATGCCGGACGTGTCAATCCAGGTTCGCCCCGGCGGCGGCCTTGCAAACCTGAAGGCCATCGACGTCGGCCAAGCCCAGCTCGCCGTCGGCAACACCATCTCCACCGTCGACGCGCGCAACGGCGTTGAGCCGTTCGATGCGCCCGTGGAGAGCGTCTGCCACATCAGCTACATGTACCCGCAGTACATCCAAGCCGTCGCCGTCAACATGGACGTTGAAGGCATCGACGACCTTGAGGGCAAGCGCATGGCGACCACCCCGCGCGGCAACACCGCCGAGCAGGTGGCCCGCTTCACCCT
>CAKZYH010000265.1 GCA_937884725.1 uncultured Paracoccaceae bacterium | reverse complement strand
ACCAGGATCTCGCGCTTGCCGGCGTGGTTCGCGGCGCCGACCACGCCCTCGTTCTCCATCCGCTCGATGAGCGTTGCGGCGCGGTTGTAGCCGATCGACAGGCGGCGCTGGATGTAGGAGGTGGACGCTTTGCGGTCGCGCAGGACGAGCGCCACGGCACGGTCATAAAGGTCGTCGCTTTCTGACAGCGCTTCCAGGCCATCGGGCCCGCCCTCCGCGACTTCTTCCTCGTCGTCTTCCAGAACTTCCGCCTTGTACTCCGGCACGCCCTGGCGCTTCAGGTGGGCCACGATCTCCTCGACCTCCTCGTCGGAGACAAACGGGCCGTGGACACGCTGGATGCGACCGCCGCCGGCCATGAACAGCATGTCGCCCATGCCCAGAAGCTGCTCGGCGCCCATCTCGCCGAGGATGGTGCGGCTGTCGATTTTCGATGTGACCTGGAAGGAAATCCGGGTCGGGAAGTTCGCCTTTATGGTGCCGGTGATGACATCCACGGACGGGCGCTGGGTTGCCATGATGAGGTGGATGCCAGCGGCGCGCGCCATCTGGGCGAGGCGCTGGATCGCGCCTTCAATGTCCTTGCCGGCGACCATCATGAGGTCGGCCATTTCGTCCACGATGACGACGATGAAGGGCATCGGCGATAGGTCGAACCGCTCTTCCTCGAAAATCGCTTCGCCGGTGGCTTTGTCGAAACCGGTCTGGACGAGGCGGGTCAGTGGCTCGCCGGTCTTCATCGCCTCGCGGATGCGCGCGTTAAAGCCGTCGATGTTGCGCACGCCGAGCTTGGCCATCTTGCGATAGCGGTCCTCCATCTCGCGGACCGCCCAACGCAGCGCCGACACCGCCTTTTTCGGGTCGGTGACAACGGGCGTGAGGAGATGCGGGATGTCGTCGTAGACCGACAGCTCCAGCATTTTAGGGTCGATCAGGATGATCCGGCAGTTCTCCGGCTTGTGGAAGTAGAGGAGCGACAGGATCATGGTGTTGATCGATACCGACTTGCCCGACCCGGTGGTGCCCGCGACGAGCAGGTGCGGCATGCGGGCAAGGTCGGCAATGACCGCTTCGCCGCCGATATTTTTGCCCAGGCACATCGGGAGTTTGCCCTTGGTGCGCTCAAAGTCGTGGCTTGCCAGAAGCTCGCGCAAGAACACCGTGATCCGCGTCTCGTTGGGCAGTTCGATGCCGATGGCGTTTTTGCCGGGGATCACTGCGACGCGGGCGGAGATAGCGCTCATGGAGCGGGCGATGTCGTCGGCGAGACCGATCACGCGGGACGACTTGATGCCGGGCGCCGGCTCCAGCTCATAGAGCGTGACGACGGGGCCGGGGCGCACCTCGATGATTGAACCTTTGACGCCGAAATCGTCGAGCACGCCTTCCAACACGCGGGCGTTCGCCTCCAGCGCGTCTTCGGTGAGGGCGGTGTCGCGCGGGCCGGCGGGCGGCGCAGCCAGCAGGGCGAGCGGGGGGAACTCGTACTCGGTCGGTGTGAGGAAGGAGGGCTGTGCCTCCTGGGCCACCCGGCGGCCGGGCTTGACCGTCTGCACCGCGGTGGTGACGCGGCGGGGCGCGGGTGGTGGCGCCTGAGTGGTATAGGCGGTTGCTGCGTGGGCGAACGCGTCTTCGTCGTCCCCGTCCTCCAGTTCAGCGGGGACGTGATCATCATCGGCATAGTCGTCCGCCGCGAAGTCTTCGTCGTCGAACTCGTCGTGTTGTGCCGCGTACGCGTCGCGATCATGCGGCGCGACGTACTCTTCATCAGCGTATTCGTTGTGGATAGAGCCTCGTTCCGACGCCTCGTAGTCATCCTCGGCCCAATCCTCGCCGTCGTCATAGTCCTGCGCACCGACAGCCTCGGCGTATCGCGAAGTCGAGGCGGGGGTTGTTGGCTCGTTCAGGATCAGGAGTTCCTCTTGGGCGGGCCGCTCGGTTTGAGCTTCCGCGGCCTCGACAGGCTGACCGAGGGCGGCGGCGACTGTGTTGACCGCAGCTGCGTTGATCCGCGACGCGGGACCGCGGAGCGGCAGGTTGATGGCAACCGAGCTGCGCTCGGTGCGCGGAAGCCGTTCCACCGGTGCGTCCGGCAGGGGTGCCGAGGCGATGGTGGCGGCGTTTGAGGGAGCCGCCTGAGCTGCTTGCCTCAGCCGCCGTGGCCGGCCAGCCGCTGGCGCGGCAGCTGCGCTCTGCGGACGGGGTTGGTGTTCGGGCGCTTTAGGGACACGGCGTTGGGGCGCGGTGGCTGCGTATGCGCTGGCAGCGGCGGCCGGGCGGGACGGTTGTTGAGCCGGCGCATGGTCGGGAACTGCACCTAGCGCGCTGCGCAGCGGGCGGGTCGGTGCGGGTGCTTCGCGCTGTACGCGAGGGTCGCGCGGCGTCCGCACCGACCGTCCCGCTGGGCGCTTCAGGCGTACACCCATGATTTTGCGGCGCAGCATGTGGCTGCGGTGGGCGATTGCGCCGCACACGACCGCGAGCGTTGACGGCTCATCCTCGTAGGCGTCGCTGTCGTTAAGGCCGTACTCGTCCTCCTCCGCATGCGGAGCCGCGCGCCGGACCTGATACCCGACGCCCACCGCACGCGGCTTCAGCCGCATGGGACGCGTTGCAAACACAAGCAGCGCGACGCCGACGAGGCCAACCAAGGCCGAGATTACCGTTTGCGCGCCTGTGGCCGTGACACCGAACCAACTCTCCAGCGCCGCGCCGGGCGCTGTACCCAGAATGCCGCCAAGCCCGCTAGGGAGGGGCCATGCGTCGGTCACCGGCAGCACGTTCAAAAGCGCGGGCACCATGATGATGGCGCCGAGCCCCGCCGACACCTTGGCGAGCGACAGACCCAACGGGCGGCCCCGCATCATCCGTGTGCCCCAAATCATCAGTGGCAGCAGGAGAAGAAGCGCGCCAAACCCGAACATTTGGAGGAGTGGGTCGGCAAACGCTGCCCCGGGCGCGCCCATCCAGTTGTGCACCGGCGCATCGGTGGCGTGGGTGAAGCTGGGGTCTGAGACGTTCCAGGTGGCGAATGCGATGCCGCCCGCGAGCGCGAGGCCTATGAGGCCTAATCCAACAAGTGTTGAGACCGCCCTGCGTGCAAACAAGACTGAGGGGTCATCAAGCACCGCCTCCAACGTTCTCAAACGCAACACGCCCATGACCGGCCCCTTCGGCAAACACGTCTCGGACGCGGCCGAGCGCTTCCCGTGTCACGGCAGCGTCCGCGACGAGCGCAAAACGCAAGAAGCCCCGTCCAGGATTACTTCCCCCCTTGGGTGTTAAGGCGAGGTAACTTCCGGGGACGGCTTTCACACCAGTTTCGGACCATAGCATTTTTGCCGCTTCCGTTTCGTCGCCGCCGACCGGCAGATAGAGGAAGAAACCGCCAGGCGGCGTGTGGTCCGCGAAGACCGGGGCGAGGGCTTCGGCGGCCGCCTCGTATTTCTCATCGTAGAGGCGGCGGTTTTCGATGACGTGGGCTTCATCATCATAAACGGCGGCGGCCGCCTCCTGGAGCGGCGAGGCAACTTGGGGGGCGACGGTGTTGCGATAGTCGCGCATTGCTTTGATGTTGGCCTTGGAGCCCATCACAGTGCCGACGCGCATTCCGGCAAGGTTGGAGCGCTTCGAGAGCGAGTTGAACGCGAAAATGCGCTCAAGCATCTCCGGCCGCTCTTTCGCGGCCTCCAGCGCGCCGACCGGCGGGCCGTGCTTCTCGCGATAAATCTCCGAGTAGCACTCGTCGGCGAAGATGAAGAAGTTGTGCTTTTCGGCCTTGTCGAAGAGTT